>JBKKAU010000945.1:0-13624 GCA_046714475.1 Thermoanaerobaculia bacterium | reverse complement strand
GCGATGAATCGCGCCCCCTCCACGTCTTAGAATATCGGTCTGGGTATCCTGCTGGCGGGGATTCCGGTTTATCTCTTCTGGACATTGCGGAGGCGAGCATGATCACTACCGACCGCCTGCCCACGATCGACGCTCCCCGGGTCTGCCTGCGCTGGCTCGAGGAACGGGACGTGGACGCGCTGTTCGCGATCTTTTCTCATCCCCAGGTGGTGCGCTATTGGGCCGGACCGGCGTTGGCCGACAGGGCGGCGGCCAGGCGGCTGCTGGACGAGATCCACGACTACTTCCGGCGCCGGGAGCTGTTCCAGTGGGGTGTAGCCCGCCGGAGCGACGACCTCGTGATCGGCACGTGCACCTTGCTGCGCCTGGACGCCGCCAACCGGCGGGCCGAGGTCGGGTACGCGCTCGGGGCCGAGCACTGGAGGCAGGGATACATGGGCGAGGCCCTGGAAGCTCTCCTCGACTACGCTTTCGGCGACCTCGGCCTGCACCGTCTCGAAGCCGATATCGACCCGCGCAATACGGGCTCGATCCGCACGGTGGAGCGCCTGGGCTTTCAGAATGAAGGGCTCCTGCGGGAGCGCTGGCTGGTCAACGGCGAGACGCAGGACTCTCTGATGTTCGGCCTGCTGCGGCCCGAGTGGCGCGGCGGCGCCGCGGAGCGCGGCTAGCGTTCAGTCCGCCCGCCGCGGGTCGCCGCGCTCGCTCGCCTGGACCTTCCAGGTGATGCGGAACCGGTCGCCGGCGCGCGCGAAGGTCAGGTCCCGCCACTCGAATAGATGGGCGAGCCGCCGGAGGATGCGGGTCCCGCCGTAGGGCTCCTCGCGCAGCTCCGGTATCCCATCCAGGGCTTCGGTCCGGACCTCGTTCTCCACTTCGAACGCCAGCTCCTTGCGCACGCGGTCGACGGCGATGCGCACCGTGGGGGTAGAGCCGGGCCGGCCGTGCCGGACGGCGTTGATCAACGCCTCGCTCAGGAAGAAGCCGAAGCCGCCGCGGACCGGACAGGCGAACCAGTAGGTCTCGGGCCAGTCCATGGCGACGGTGAAGACGGGGAGGGCAGGGGAGGCGGCGAGCACGCCGTTTTCCCAATGCAGGCGGCAGCGCAGGTCGGGGTCTTCGGCCACCAGGGCGAAGACGCTCTGCAGGCGCTCCAAAGTGGTCCGTGCCTGGGCGGGCTCGATCCCACTGTCCGGGGGGAGCGGCGGCTGGGCGTCCCAGTGGTCGAGCAGCCAGGAGATCGTCCGCAGCCGGGCGTCGACGTAGGCGGCGAGCCACGCGGTCAGCTCCGGGCTCACCTCGAGCCCGCCCGTCCGGCGCAGGCAGTGGGCGAGGACCCGGATCAGGGTGTCCACCCCATGGGTGAGGAGACCGGAGAGCTTGCGGCGCTCGTCGCCGCGCGTCTCCTCCTCGAGGTCTTCGGTGAGCAGCGCCAGGTCGGCTTCGGGCTCCAGGAGGAAGAGGATGCCGAGCCGGTGGCGCTCGTCGGCGTTCAGGGCCTCGATCGGCGCGGTCACCGCGACCGAGCGGACGATGGCGTACCGCTCTTCCACCTCGCCGTCTTCGCCGCGGACGCGGACTGGCAATCCATAGGCGCGCCGCGGCTCGGGGCCGGCGATCTGCATCCGCTCGTAATGGGCGCGCGCCCGCGGCGTCGGATCGACCATGTCGCCGATGCGCGACCCGGGGCGGATGCCGAGCCCCTCGGCCGCGCGGTTCGAGGAGACCACCTCGTCGGTGTTGGGATCGACGACGATCAGGGGCAGCTGCATGGTGTTGAGGAGGTTCTGCTTCTCCCGCAAGGCCCCTTCGGCCTTGGCCTGCGCCCTTTCGGCGCGGCGGCGGTTGCGCTCGAAACCGGTGAGGAGGAGGACCAGCATGCCGACCGAGAGCGACACCGGCAGCAGCGGCAGATGCGGCTCGGTCCGCGGGAAGAGGATCAGCAGCCAGGTGCTGGAGGCGACCTGGAAGGCGGCCACCGCCCCCTGGCCTTCGGCCACGCCGTGGACCACGTACGGCTGGCTCTTGGAAGGCTCCTCGTGCGGCTCCCCCTCGGCGAGCGTGGCGACCGCGGCGCGCAACGGCGCGGAGTGGGTCCCCATGAGCCCTTGCCGGATCTCCGTCCACGGCCGCCGGCGGTCCGGGGGCGTGCCGGGGAGGTGGACGACCTCGGCGATCATCGGCCGGTCGATCTGCCGCGCGAAGGCCCGCCAGTCGATGTCGAAGGTGAGGTCCGCGCCGGCCAGCCAGCGCACGCCGGACGCCGGATCGCGCTCCGGGACGGTGATCGTGGCGACCAGGCCCTGGCCGCCCAGGTCGAGGTAGAGGCCGGAGTAGGAGCAGCGGACCTCCGGGTCGGAGAAGTCGAACCGGAAGTAGAACTCGTTGGAGACGAAGGTGGGCAGCTCGGGCAGCTTCCGGAGCTCCCGTCCCTCTTCGACCGCGGCCCGGCGGTCGGCCGCCGGCCCGGCGGCACCCGGCCCGAGCGGCAGCGAGACCAGGGTGCCGTCTTCGGAGAGCGCGTAGAGACGCACGACCCGCGGCGGACGGTCGCCGGGCAGATCGGGCAGGGGCTGGCGAGCGAGCGTCTCGCGCAGGCGTGCCCCCAGCTCCAGCAGATGGGGGGCTGCCTGGAGCAGGAAGCGGTTCGAGGGGTTGGAGAGGTCGTCGAGGGCCGGCGTGTCGAGCGCCCGGCGGCGGGTGACGACGAGCCAGCGGCCGTCCAGCTCCAGATAGCGCTGGCTGCGTAGCGACGACGCGGGCTCCCCGTCTTCGGGTGGCAGCAGCCGCAGGGCAGCGGCAGTCGGGGAGGAGGCCGGCGGGAGCGCCAACACCTGCCGGACCGGATCGAGCGACGGCGGCACGGAGGCGGTATCGCGCCACTCCGCGACCTCGCCGTAGAGCCGGGCCTTTTCGGGGTCGGCGATGAGCCGGCGGTACCGCTTGAGCTCCAGGTTGAGCCAGGCGCTCGCCCCCGGGGTGTCGGTCGGCCGCATCGGTCCGCGGCCCTGGACGAGCTGGAAGATGGCGTCGGCCCGGCTCTGGCCGATCTGCTCGCGCCACTCGCGGTAGATCGAGCGCACGGTGAAGGCCACCAGGAGGGCGAGCAGCAGGACCCCTACGTAGAGAAGGCGCGAGCTCCAGCGCCGCGGGATCCAGCCTGCGTCCGGCATACGGTTCTTCATATAGTAGCCGTATGACCTGGGTTGGGGAGACCGGCTTCGCGCGGCGGCCGATTGTGGTGGTCGAGGACCACCTGCATCATGTCTCCGAGCTGTTGGAGGCTCTGGCGTCGGCGGACGGGACGCTGCTGGCTCGGTTGACGGTGGTCTGCCTGGACCGGCCGGGTCCCGACACCGACCGCGTGGTCGGCCGCTGGTTGCGGACCTGGCCCCGTCTTCAGGTGGCCGCCGCCGGGGAGGGGGGAGAGGGGAGCCAGGCGCCGCTCGATCCGTCGCTGTTCGACAACGCCCACCGCTTCTGCCGGGCGCTGGCCGGCATGCTCCGTCCGGGCGGCATGCTGCTGCAGGACATCCAGCTCTCGACCCTGCGTTTCATCCCCGCCGACCGGTGGTGGGAGTCGATCTTCCTGGCCTCCACGGTACGGGGCATGTTCGCCGAGAATCCGCCGGTCTGCCGTTTCCTCTCCAACAAGCGGGGGTATGAGGCGACCTTCGGGCGCGACCTGCTGGACGCCGGCTTCGACCCCCGGGACGTGATCGACAAGAACGACCTCGCGACGGTGGTGGTGCCGGTGGTGCGGTCCTTCCTGGAGCGGGCCTTTCCGCTGGTCCTGCAGGCGGTCCAGGGGAGCGGGCGGCTGCCGGACGCCGCGGTCTCGCGCGGCGAGGTCGACGTCCGGGAGGTGGAGAGCGCGCTGGACCTGGTCCTCTGGTGCGGCGAGACCGGGGTCGAGGTGGGAGGCCGGCTGCTCGCGGACGGACGGCGTCTGGCGTTGAAGACCGGCAGCCAGGAGGCTGTGACCTGGATCGCCCTGGTCGAGGACCGCCTGGCCGGCGGCGAGGGGGTCCCGGTGCTCGACGTCGGCCGGCGCCTGGCGCCTGAAGGGGCGGAGCGGGCCGAAATGACCAACCTGGCGGCGCGGCACATCCACGGCCTGCGCGGCCGGCTCGCGGAAGGCGCGGCGATCGTCACCGCCCACCACGCCTACCGTTTGAGCGAGCGGCTCAAGGTCGGGAGGGCAGAGAATAAGCTTATCGGGTGACCTGATAAGCTTATCAGCTGACCGCGTAAGCTCATCAGGTGACCTGCTAAGGATATTTCGCCAGGAATAAGCTTATCAGCTCACCAGATAAGCTTATCGGGTGACCTGATAAGCTCATCAGCTGACCGCGTAAGCTTATTAGGCGACCTGCTAAGGATATTTCGCCAGGAATAAGCTTATCAGCTCACCGGATAAGCTTATCGGGTGACCTGATAAGCTCATCAGCTGACCCGATAAGCTCATCAGCTCACCTGATAAGCTTATTCGGCGACCACCTCCCCTCACCTCCCGCCCTCTCCCCGTTCCTAGCCAAGGTCCACCAAGGTACCTCCCATAGCCTCCGCCCGGCCGGGGCTCCTAACGTCACGGTCACCGGCCGCCGCCGTTCTGGGGGCGGCGCGATCGCTGGGATCGACGGGATCGATGGGAGGTGACCGTGGCGCACTCTCTTTTCGCGAAGAAACCGCTGAGCCTGCTGCTCGAAGAGGCCCGAGGCGAGAACCGGCTGCGCCGGGTGCTCGGCCCGGTCCAGCTCACGAGCCTGGGCATCGGCGCGGTGATCGGGGCGGGGATCTTCGTCTCGACCGGCGCGGTGGCGCGGCAGACGGCCGGCCCGGCCCTGATGCTCTCGTACGCCGTGGCGGGGCTGGTCTGCGTCTTCGCCGCCCTCTGCTATGCCGAGTTCGCCTCGATGGCGCCGGTGGCGGGGTCGGCCTACACCTATGCCTACGCCACGCTCGGCGAGCTGTTCGCCTGGATCATCGGCTGGGACCTGGTGCTGGAGTACGCGGTCAGCTCCGCGACGGTGGCGACCGGTTGGTCCGGGTACTTCCAGAACGCCCTGGGGAGCTTCGGGCTGGAGCTCCCCAAGGCGTTGAGCGGCCCCATCGTGGATTACGACCCGGCGGTCGGCGGCCTGGTCGCGACCGGCTCGATCCTCAACCTGCCGGCCCTGCTCATCGTGGCGCTGGTGACGGTGGTCCTGGTGATCGGCATCCGCGAGAGCGCCGGCCTCAACGCGGTCCTGGTGGGGATCAAGCTGGCCGCCGTGCTGTTTGTCATCGTCGTCGGCGCGTTCTACGTGAACCCCGACAACTGGCGCCCGTTCGCCCCTTACGGTCTCACGGGGCTCAGCCTCTTCGGCAAGGTGCTGGGGCAGGCGGACGCGGGGGGCAACCCGCTGGGCATGCTGGCGGGGGCGGCGCTGGCCTTCTTCGCCTACATCGGCTTCGATTCGGTCTCCACGCATGCCGAGGAGGCGCGGCGGCCACAGCGCGACGTCCCGTTCGGGATTATCGCCTCGCTGGTCCTCTGCACCACCCTCTACATCGGCGTGGTCGCGGTGCTGACCGGCATGGTGCCGTATACCGAATTGGACATCCAGGCGCCGGTGGCCGACGCCTTCCGGCGGGTGGGGCTCCCCTGGGCGCAGCTCCTGCTGGCGCTGGCCGGGATCGCCGGCATCACCTCGGTGATGCTGGTGACGATGCTCAGCCAGGCGCGGGTGCTGCTCGCGATCGCGCGCGACGGCCTGCTCCCGATGGGGTTTTTCGGCGACGTGCACGAGCGTTTCCGTACGCCGTGGAAGTCGACGATCGTCACCGGCCTGTTCGTCGGCTCGCTGGCGGCGTTCCTGCCGATCCAGGTGCTTCTGATGCTGGTCAACATGGGGACGCTGTTCGCCTTCGTGATGGTCTGCGCGGCGGTGCTGATCATGCGGCGTACCCATCCGGAGGCCGAGCGGCCGTTCCGCTGCCCCTGGGTGCCGGCGGTGCCGCTGCTGGGGATTGCGAGCTGTCTGATGCTGATGTTCTCGTTGCCGGCGGAGAACTGGCTCCGTCTCGCCGTCTGGCTGGCGATCGGTCTCGCGATCTATTTCGCCTACGGGAGGAAACGAAGCATCTTGGCGGGGCTGGCGCGGCTGGAAGCAGGGCGCGGGAGCCAGGGCTCCACGCGCCCTCACGGATGACTAGCGGCAGCTGTAGAGCGCGTTGTAGCCGGCGCGGTCGTCGCTCTCGAGCGAGGACTTGCTGAAATCGCAGGCGGCGACGGAGGCGTACATCGTCGCGGACTGGACGCTGGAGTGGCCGAGGCCCACGGCGTGGCCGAACTCATGGACCGAGACGCCCGCGAGGTCGAAGCCGTTGGTGCAGCTCGACGAGGTCTGCCAGTTGAAGGCGTTGTTGAAGCGGACGTCCACCTCGACGAAGCGGTAGATCAGGTTGCCGTTGCAGGCCTGCGACTGGCTGTTGTCGGTCGTGAGGTAGTTGGTCACCCCCAGGGTGGTGCCGCCTAGTTTGCCCCAAGAGATGGCGTTGACGCCGTCGCGCCTGGCGCCCGAGGCTGTGGTCGAGCCGGCGTGGCTGATAGTGCCCCAGGCGTTGACGCCGGAAAGGATCTGGCTGCTCGTCTGGCTGGACGTCAGGCAGCAGGACGGGCCGTTGCTGTTGTTCAGGAAGAAGCGGGCGTCGCCGCTGCTGAACCACTTCCTGCCATTCAGGGAGTAGGCGGAGGCGATGGAGGCCGAGATGCAGAGAATGCCGAGGATCAAAAGGGTCTTCTTCATGGTAGTCCTCTCGCGCAAGGCGCAGATGGTCCAGGTTCGTAGAGAGCGGTTTAGAACGGGTTCTTGACGAACTGCCGCAGCGCCTTGAGCGGGATCTTCTCGATCGGGGTCTCGGTCACGCCGACCATGTGCAGGTCGTCGAGGCTGCGGACGGCGATCTGCGCGCCGTTCTTGTCGCGGAGGATGCTCCACTTGCCGAACGCGAGGCCGAGGGTGTGATAGTCGCCGTCGAGGTTTTCGAGCATGACGAGGACCTTGTCGCCGTTCCGGTACTTGGCCTCTCCCACCGCCTCTCTCGTAACGCCGTCGAGGGTGCCGCCCCAGGCGTCGAAGATGAAGACCTCGCCGGGCCGGACGGAGCCCTTGAGCGGCTCCTCGACCAGCAGGTGGACCTTGGTCACGATCTCCCCTTCGGCGTTGTAGGTCGCCTCGGTGTGCAGCACGTGGCCGATCAGGACGACATCGCTCATCTGAACCGATTTGCCCACGGGCACGTACAACACTGTGGTGGCGGACAGCGACGCGGTGAGCAGCGCCGCGCCGACCAGGGCGAGGCCAAACGCTTTCTTCATGAGACTCCTCCTCCGTGAGAGTGACATTGAGCTGTCGAAGACTTCACTGGAAGGCAGGTACTCACAAGAAACGTGCCATGGGAAAACGAGGCCCTTCCCTCGGAGGTCCCGGGAGAGAAGAGGCTTGCCGGGTCAGGCGATGAACCGAACGCCGGGTCAGACTCTGACGAGTGGATCAGGCGCTGACCCGAGCGCATGATGCTGGAACAAGACCCTTGTTTCGACAGGTTAGGAGACTTATGCGACATTCAGCTTCCAAGATCTCTGCCGTCATCACTTTGACGGTGATCCTCGCGGCGGTGTGGCTGGCGGCGGCCCGCGCCGCGGATCAAAAACCCGCGGCCCAACCCGCCGCCGGCAAGCTCGCCAAGGCGACGTTCGCGGGCGGCTGCTTCTGGTGCATGGAGCCGCCGTTCGACGAGCTCGCCGGGGTGGTCTCGACCACTTCGGGCTACACGGGCGGGCGTCAGGACAAGCCGACCTACGAGCAGGTCTCCGCCGGGTGGACCGGCCACACGGAAGCCGTTCAGATCGTCTACGACCCGGCCAAGGTCAGCTACGCCAAGCTGCTGGAGGTGTTCTGGAGGAACATCGATCCGACGACGCCGGACCGGCAGTTCTGCGACCGCGGGACTCAGTACCGCTCCGGGATCTTCTATCACGACGAGTCGCAGAAGCGGCTCGCCGAGGAGTCCAAGGCGCGGCTGGGAAAGAGCAAGCCCTTCCAGGGGCCGATCGTCACCGAGGTCCAGCCCCTGACGCGGTTCTATCCCGCTGAGGAGTACCATCAGGACTACTACAAGAAGAATCCGATCCGCTACAAGTTCTACCGCAACGGTTGTGGCCGCGACCAGCGGCTCGAGGAGCTGTGGGGGAAGAAGAAGTGACAGGCCGGTGAGGAGCGGTCCCTGGAGGGGTACACTGAATGTCGAGGAGGGCCTATGGCTGGAGACTCTGAAACCACGAAGAACGTCATGATCTCGTACCCTGCCGACATACCAGGTGTCTTGAGGTTGTCGGACCGCGAGTTCGCGCAGGAGCTGCGGTTTCTGGCTGCCGCCAAGCTCTACGAACTGGGCCGGCTCTCGTCGGGGAAGGCGGCTCAACTCGCCCAGATGGATCGTGTGGCGTTTCTCTACGAGCTGAAGCGGATCGGGGTGCCAGCCATCAATCTGCGGGATGAGGAGGTCGAAGCTGAGTTGCAGGTAGCCCGAGAGCTCATGAGATGAGCTGCTGGGTCGTCGATACGAGCCCTCTCATTTTTCTTGCAAAGCTCGACCGTTTGGACCTCCTGCGGCAAGGAGCCGGTCAGCTCCTCATCCCTCCTGCCGTGCTGCGGGAGGTGCAGGAGCATCCCGACGAGGCGAGCGAAAAGATCGAAGAGGTGAACGGTTCCTGGCTGGAGGTCAGACCGGTAAGCCAGCGCCAGACGGTCGAGGTACTGATGGCCGATTTGGGCATCGGCGAGTCGGAGGTGATCGCCCTCGCTCGGGAGGTGAAGGCCGAGCGAGTGGTGATGGATGATCTGGATGGCCGGCGGTTCGCTCGCCGTCTCGGTTTGGTCCCGGTGGGGACAATCGGCCTGTTGCTGGCTGCAAAGATGCGAGGCGAGCTCTCCTCTCTTCGCAATGAGATCGAGGAGCTTCAACGGGGCGGATTTCGGATCAGTGACACCCTGCTCCATGCCGTGTTGGCAGAGGCCGGGGAGTAGGCCGATGCAGAGTTAGGCCGCCTTCTCCCGCTGCCTCTTCGCCAAAATCCCTCCATACTCCCGCCGCAGCAGCGGATTCATCTTCAAGGCCTTTTCCAGGGCCGCCGCTGCCTGGCGTTCGTGCTCGCTCCGGCGTCCGGGGTCGGTCTCCATGGGGGCCGCCAGGTGGTGGAGCACCCCTTTCAGGGCGAGGTAGCGCGCCTCCTCGGGGTTGATGGCCTGGGCCTTGGCGATGCGGTTCAGGCCCTCTCCGATCGCTTGCCGCGGGCGGCCTCCGCGGCCCAGCTCCCATTCCGCCCGATACCTCTGCACCATGGCCTGCGTGAGGTAGATCTCCGGGCCTCCGGGGTTGAGCGTCTCGGCGCGGGCCAGGGCCTGAGCCGCCTTCTGGAGCATGGGCTCGGGGTCCCGCTTCTGCCGCGCCGACCAGCGCGCGGCGACGATCTCGCACCGGCCCTGTTCGAGAAAGGTGTCCGCGTCGGAGGGGTTCAAGCGCAGGGCCTCCTCCAGGGAAGCCTCGGCCGCCCGCAGGGCCGGCGTCGGGTCTTCTCCCCGCTCGAGCAGGGCGAGCGCCAGGCTCCTCTGGGTGTAGCCCAGGTTGTAGTGGCTGAGGAGATAGTCCGGCTTGACGGCGATGGCGCGGCGGTAGCCCTCGGCGGCCTGCTCCAGGGCCTGCCGCGGATCGCTGCCGCGGTCCAGCAGGTATTCGCCCTGGGTGAGATAGGTGTTGCCCAGGTTGTTGAAGGCGACCACCGAATTGGGGTTGAGCCGCACGGAGCGCTCCAGGGCCGCGGCCGCCCTGGCCAGGGGGCGGGTGGGATCGAGCCCCTGCGCCATCTGCGACTCGGCGATCATCTTCCAGGTGGTGCCCAGGCTGGTGTGCGCGGGCGTATAGCGCGGGTTGACCTCGATCGCCCGGTCGTAGCTCGCGACGGCCCGCTCCAGGGTCCGCCGCGGGTCGACGCCGCGCCGCTGCTGGTAAGAGGCGAGCGCGAGGTAAGAGGTCCCGACGCTGGTGTGGTGGGCGGCCCTCTCGGGCTGCAGCTCCGCGGCCTTGCGGGCGGCTTCGATGCCCCGCGCGAGCCTGGCGCTGGGATCCAGGCCGCGCTCCATCTCCCAGACGTTCAGGGCGCGCAGGGACGCGGCCATATGCGCGTAGGCGAGGGCGTCCTTGGGGTGGACGGCGATGGCGCGCTCGCACAGGGCGATCGCGGCCGTGAGGTCCCGCCGCGGGTCCTCGCCGCTGCGGATGAGCTTCTCACCGCGCCGCCAGAGCAGGCGGGCCTTCTGCCCCAGGGCCTCTCCCAGCTCGGGGTCCACCTGGAGCGCCCGGTCGCACAGGGCGAGGGCGTCCCGGAGCTGGTCCTCCGGCAGGCTGCGGACGGCCAGCTCGGCTTCGATCTTGCGCGCCCGCCGGCCGCAGTCGCTGGCATAGAGCGAGGCGTCGCTGGGGGCGGCGGCCAGGAGCCTGCGGTAGACCTCGCCGGAGCGGTCGTAGAGGCGGACCGCCTGCTCGTGCCGGCCGGCGTCCGCGGCGGCGTCCGCCTCGGCGGCGTAGACCTCCGCTTCGAGCTGGGCCGCCTCGTAGAACCAGGGGGCCTCCCGGTAGGCGTCGCGGGCTCTGGCCAAGGCCTCGGGGTAGCGCCCTTCGTAAAAGGCGATGAGCCCCGCGAGGTAGGGGGACGACTCCGCCGCGCCCTGTGAGCCCTCCTTGAGGAAGGCGAGGGCGGGTTTGCGGTAGCTGCTCTCGATCTCCTCCTGGGTGGCCCTGTGGAGGTCCTGGCTCTGGTTGCGGGTCACGTCCGCCAGGGCTTTTTCGTAGAGGAAACCGAGGGCCCGGCCCAGGGCGGAGGCCACCTCCGAGGTGCGCTGGCCGGCGTTCCAGGCCTTTTCCAAGTGCTCGCGGGCGGTCTCGTATTGATGCAGGGCGAGGTAGCACCGCCCCATGGCGTAGTGGCCCGGCCCCTCCGCGACCTCCCCGAGGCGGGCCATCTCCGAGCGGATCGCCGCGAGCTCCCGCCGGATGTCCGCTTTACGGGCGGTCGTGTCGTGGAGGGGGAGGAGCGCTTCGTAGCGCATGTTGGCTTCGAGGTCCTTGACCCGCTGGCCGAAGCGCTGGGCGAGCTCGGCGCGCTCCTGGGCCTGCCACTGGGCGCGCAGGCTCGCCCCTCCCAGGGCCGCCAGGGCGATGCAGGCCGCCGCCGCCACCGCCGTCAGCGCCCGGTTCTTGCGGACCTTCTTGCCCAGCCGGTAGCTCCAGCCGGTGGGGCGGGCCTGGACCGGCTCGCCTTCGAGATAGCGGTCGAGGTCCTCGGCGAGCGCCCGGGCCGAGTCGTAGCGCCGGCCGGGGTCTTTCTCCAGACACTTGAGGATGAGGGTCTCGAGGTCCGCCGGAGTGCCGGCCCGCAGCTTGCGCGGCGGCTCGGGCTCTTCCTGGAGCAGCCGGACGAGGATCGCCGCCGCGGTCGGGGCGAGGAACGGCGGCTTGCCGGTCAGCAGCTCGTAGAGCACCACGCCCAGGCTGTAGACGTCGGTGCGGCGGTCCAGGGGACCCCCCTGGGCCTGCTCCGGCGCGAGGTAGGCGGGGGTGCCGCTCAGCATGCCGGTGCGGGTGAGCTCTTGCTCGTCCTGGTCGCGGGCGAGGCCGAAGTCGACGACGTAGGGGTGGAGCTCGCCGTCGTCCCCGGCCTCCACCAGGATGTTGCCCGGTTTGAGGTCGCGGTGGATCAGGCCGGTCTTGTGGGCGGCGTGCACCGCCCGGGAGACGTCGCGGACCAGGCAGACCTTGGTTTCGAGAGACAGCTCGTCGCGCAGCTCGGAGAGGTTCCGCCCCTCGATGTGCTGCATGGCGATGTAGGGCCGGCCCTCGACCTCGCCCACCTCGTAGACCCGGCAGACGTTGGGGTGGTCCACCCGGGCCTGGGCGCGGGCCTCGCGCAGGAAGCGCTCGACCAGGGTGGGCTCGTTCCACTGCAGGAACTTCAAGGCGACGTAGCGGTTCAGCGTGGGGTCGAAGGCCTTGTAGACCGAGCCCATGCCGCCGGCGCCGAGGAAGCTCTCCACCCGGTAGCGCTCCCAGCGGAGGAGGAAGCGGAGCTCCAGGGGGAGGTCGGAGGCGTCGAGCGATCCCCGGGAAGAGGAGGGGACCGCGGCCGTCCGGGTGGAGGCGGGCTTGAGCCGGGTCCCCGAGAGGTCGGGGGTGAGGATCGCCTCATCGCGCTCGATCTCCGCCGCCAGGGCCGCGAGCTGGTCCAGCGCCTGCCCATCGAGACGGCCCGAGCTCCGCAGCGCCTGGAGCCAGCGGGCCTCGGGAATCGTCTCCCCCTGGTCCGGAAGATGCTCGGCGACGGCGTCCAGGTCCTCCCAACGCAGGAGGCCCCTGGCGATCGCCAGCCGTAGCACGCGGCTCTCGGTACGCGGGTCCATGATGTCCAGAAGGAAGCTTCTCGTAGTGTATCTCGTTTCGGAGAGGGGAAGCCGCCCTCTCCGGCGTTTCTCGGAGTACGGGGCGCGCAACGGCGGCGTGGGGGCACCTTTCTAGCAGGGGTTCGTGGATCGAGGGCAGCGTGGTACCCTCCGGCCCCCGCCTCTGCCGTACCGTCCAGAGGTCGTTCGTCATCCCGCGGACATCCCGGAGAGATTGCATGGACATGCCGCAGCCCGCTTCGCCTATCCGCAGCACCTTCCAGGTTGAGGTGCCTTTGCGCATCCTCTTCGACGAGGAATAGTCATGGTGGTGTCCAGCGCACCCGGGGCTCTCACCGGCCTTTCGCGGGAGGAGAAAGCCCGCCTTTTCGACCGCTTGCGGCAGAAGCGGGACCAGACCGCCGACCCGGAGTCGCGGAGGATCCCGCGCCGTCCCGCGGACCTCGACTCCATACCGCTCTCCTTCGCCCAGGAGCGTCTCTGGTTCCTCGACCGGCTCGAGCCCGGGAATATCAACAACATGCCGACCGCCCTGGTGGTCCGGGGAGACCTCTCGGTCGGCTGTCTGGAGGCGGCTTTCCGCGAGGTGGTGCGGCGCCACGAGACTCTGCGCACCATCTTCGCCGAGGTGGAGGGCAGGCCGGTCCAGGTGATCGCGCCGCCCGGTGACTGGTCGCTGCTGCGCGTCGACCTCGGAGGCGCCTTCGCCGTCTCCGAAGAGCTCGGCGAGGCCGAGGTCCGCCGCCTGGCCGTCGGCGGCTTCTGGCGGCCATACGACCTGGAGCACGGGCCGCTGCTGCGCGGCGCCCTGGTGCGGCGCAACGCCGTCGAGCACCTTCTGCTGCTCGACATGCACCACATCGTGTCCGACGGCTGGTCGATGGGCGTGCTCGTGCGCGAGGCCTCAATCCTCTACGCCGCGGCGCTGGAAGGGAGCCCCTCGGATCAATCAGACGGGCGTTTACCGCCCTTGCCCGAGCTGCCGATCCAGTACGCCGACTTCGCGGTCTGGCAGCGGAGCTGGCTGAGCGGCGAGACGCTGGAGAGGCAGCTCGCCTGGTGGCGCGAGCACCTGGCGGGGCACTCGGGGGTGTTGCACCTCCCCACCGACCGGCCGCGCCCGC
>JBKKAU010000944.1:0-7650 GCA_046714475.1 Thermoanaerobaculia bacterium | reverse complement strand
CCCGGAAGGGCTCGACGCCGTGCAGCTTGAGCGGCAGCCAGACCCGCAGGCCGCGGAACGGTCGGGTGAGCTCCGGCGACAGCTCGGAGAAGTCCGGGCGGTCCGGGTCGTCCTCGATCGCCGGCAGGTAGTCGGCCGACATGGCGTGCGCGCGGCGCAGGGCCTGGCCGTCGCGGACCAGCAGCGCGCCGGTGCCGTAGGGGAGGAACAGGCTCTTGTGGGGATCGAGGACGATCGAGTCCGCGAGCTCGATGCCGCGCATCGCCCGCCGCCCCTCCGCGGTGAGACAGAAGAAGCCGCCATAGGCCGCGTCGACGTGGAACCAGAGGTCCTGGCGTTTGGCGATGACGGCGAGGTCTTCCAGCGCGTCCACCGCGCCGGTGCTGGTGGTGCCGGCGTTGCCCACCACCAGAAACGGGGTGAGCCCCTGCCGGCGGTCCTCCTCGATCCTCTTCTCCAGGGCATCCGGACGGATGCGGAACCGCTCATCCGAGGGGATCTCGCGGACGTTCTTCTCGGGAAAACCGGCGAGGATCGCGCTCTTCTGGATCGAGTGATGGGTCTGGTCCGAAACGTAGATCGTGCCCGAGAGGAAGTCCTCGGGCAGGCGGTTGCGCCGGGCGGTGACGATCGCGGTGAAACCGGCGAGCGAGCCGCCGCTGGTCAGGATGCCGCGCGCCTCGCGCGGATAGCCGACGATCCCGGCGAACCAGGCGAGGACGTTGGCCTCAAGTTGGGAGAGGGCCGGCGCGGCTTCAAAGACACCCGTGTACCGGTTGACCGCGTCAGCGATCAGGTCGGCGACCGCGGTATGGAACAGGCCGCCGCCGGGGATGTAGGCGAGATAGCCGGGGCCGGCGGAGTTGAACGACCTGGGGATCGCCCGCTCGAAGAGCAGGTCGAGCAGCTCCGGCAACGGCGTCCCCCTCCGGGGGATCGGCTCGGCCAGCGACCGGGCCACCTCGACCGCTCCCTCGTTGCCATGCGCCGGCTGCTCCGGCAGCGACACGATGTGCGGGACGATCCGCGCCATGGCCTCGTCGACCATGCGCCGCATCTCCACGGCCGAAAGCTCCAGGGGGTACTGCGGTGGGGCTGCTCGCTGCTCCGTCACGTCGGGCGTCCTCCTCGGGGGAAGCGTAGCCCAAGTAGGGAGGAGGCTATAATCCTCTCCAGGGAACGAAATGAACTTCGAATGGAGTCCGGGAAAAGCGGCCGTCAACCTCAAGAAGCACAGAGTCTCTTTCACCGAAGCGTCAACGGTGTTCAAGGATACTCTGGCCATAACCTACGACGACCCGGACCATTCAATGGGAGAATTACGTTTCATCACCTCCGGCGAGTCGAGCCGAGGGCGCCTGCTCGTAGTAGCGCATACGGATCGAGGTGACGTCATTCGGATCATCAGCGCTCGAGAGGCGACCCGAAAGGAGCGGCAGTTCTATGAAAGACGAATCTGACGAGATGAACGACGAGCTCCGAGAGGAGTACGACTTCTCCACGCTGAAGGGCGGGGTACGGGGGAAGTATGCACAGCGATATCAGGAGGGGACCAATCTGGTGCTCCTCGCACCGGACGTGGCCGAGGTGTTCCCCGATGAGGAATCGGTCAACAAAGCCCTCCGGCTCTTGATCGAGATTACGAAAAGGCAGCCGACACATTCATAGCGGCTTTATGCCCCTCCCCCCAACCCACATCACCGATCAAACCCCATGGGGAGGCTCCCGAAAGGAACGCATGCCGATCGTGGTCCTGATCGCTATCTGGCTGACGAGCGGGAGTGCACAATAATCCAAGGGAGGTCCCATGAGCGGACGCCTTTTCGAAGACGACGTGGTCTTTCTGCAACGGCTCCTCAAGTCGACGGGCTTTTACAACGGCAAAATCGACGGCATCTGGGGTAAAAAGACCGATGCCGGGGTCGAAGGCTTCGAGACGCGGTTCCGCGACATCCGCGACGCGCTCGGCGAGCTCGACCTGCGGTCCGAGGGACACCTCCAGACGCTCCATCCCAGGGCGCAGGAGGCGGCCCGGGTCTTCCTGCGCAAGGTCCTCGACGCCGGGATCACCGCCCGCATCATCTCCGGGACCCGCACCTACGCCGAGCAGAACGCCCTCTTCCGCATCGGCCGATTCGGTGACACACGGCCCAAAGTGACCAACTCCCGCGGCGGCCAGAGCAACCACAACTTCGGCATCGCCTGGGACGTCGGCATCTTTAAGGACGGCAAGTACCTGACCGACTCGCCGCTCTATACGACCGCCGCCGAGAAGGGGCTCTTCGAAGGGCTCGAATGGGGCGGCCACTGGACCACCTTCAAGGACCGCCCTCACTACCAGGTCGCGACCGGCCTTTCGATCAGCAACGTCCGCGAGCGCTTCGAGCGCGGGGAGTCATACCTTTGAGATCAGTCCTCCGGATCCTCACGGCGCTCGTCCTGGCGTCCTGCATTGCCTGCGGCGGGCGGAAGGAAGAGCCCGCGCCCGCTCCAACGCCGGCCTCGGCCCCGCGCCAGGACGCGGCCGCCACCCCCTCCCCCGCTCTTTCCCCCGCCGACGTGGAGAGCGAGGTCCAGGGCATCGACGCGCATTGCGCGGAGGTGACCGGCCAGATCTCCGAGCTGCGGCAAGTCGAGCGGGACTTGAAAGGCCTCTCGGCCGAGGGGGGGACGCTCCAGGGCTGGCTGGATGGGAAACGGCCCGCCCTCTTCCGCGCCACGGTCTACGGCGAGACCGGCCGCTCCGAGCCCGAGGTCTGCTACGGCAAGGGGGGCAGGCTGCGGCGGATCACCGTCCGCGAGAGCCGCTACGACAAGCCGATGGGCAACGTGGTGGAGACCAAAGAGCACCGGCTCTATTTCCAGGGAGAGCGCCTGATCCGCTGGATCGGTCCGGACGGCCAGCCGGTGCCGGCGGACCGCCCGGAATACGAGGTCCGTCAGCGGGAGTCCCTGGAGCTCTCCGAGAAACTCGTGGAGGCAACCCAGGAGGGCGAACCCTAGCGGGTCCTCCTCACCGCTCCAGGATCTCCTCCAGGAGATCGAACGCCCGCGGGTCTTCGCTCTGGCCGAGCCAGAAGATGGCCTCCTTGCGCACCGCCTTGTCCCGGCTCTCGCGCGCCAGCCGCGCCAGGTGCGGGAAGCCCTGGCCGTCCTCGAGCTGCGACAGCGAGAACACCGCGTGCTTGCGGACCTCCGGCTCCGGGTCCTTGCCGATGACCTCCAGGATCGCGTCCGCCTTGGCGCCCTCGCCCTGGGCCAGCCAGAAGACCGCCTCCTTGCGGATCTCCGGGTCGCGGTGACCGCGGGCGAGCCGGGTCAGGTGCGGCATGCCCGCGCCGTCCTCCAGCTCGTGGAGGGCGAAGACCGCCTTCTGCCGGACCTCGCCGGACGCGTCCTTCTCCAACGCTTCGAGGATCGCCGGCCCCGCCTTGGGCGAGCCGGTCTGCGCCAGCCAGAAGAGCGCCTCCCCGCGCACCTCGGCGCTGCGGTCGGTCTTCGCAACATTGAGGATCGCGTCCGGCGCCTCCGGCACGTCACTCTGAGACAGAGAGAAGACCGCCTTCTCGCGGATCTCCGCGCTCGGATCGCCTTGCGCCACACGGGAGAGGAACTGGTAGCCGCGCCGGCCGCGCGCCTGGCCGATCCAGAACAGGGCATGCTCGCGCGTGTCGAACGGATGCCGCGCGCCCGCCATCTCCTCCAGGGACGCGTCGGCGGCGGTGGTGCCGTGGTAGGCCAAGGCGGCCATGGCCTGTTGTTCAAGCTCGTCGCCCTTCTTCTCCTTGCCCCCGGCCGCGCCCCCCCGGGCGACCCCGGCGAGCAACGCGACGCTCTCCTCCGGCTTGACGCCTTCGAGCCAGACGAAACGGCGGCCTCCGGCGTCGAGGGGACAGCTCGCCGAGACGCTCCACACCCGTCCCACCTTGCCGCTCTGGACGCGGGCCAGGACCGTCAGCTCCGGATCGGTCCGGCGGTCGCGGCGTGGGCGGAGTCAGCGCAGAGCCGAGGGCGCGTCGCGAAAAAGCCCCCCTCCTGACCTCCCCCGCTCCCTACCGCCCACCACCCAGGGGGGGAGGCACCACCACCACCCCTTCGCGAGGCAAGTTAGCGCATATGGGGCCGGGGGGTGAGGGCCCCCCTCAGGAAGGCTTCGCGGCCAGCTCCCGCAGCAGCACCGTGGGATCGACCGGTTTGACCAGATAGCGGTCGAAGCCGGCTTCCAGCCCCCGGTCGCGGTCCTCGTCCCTGCCGTAGCCGCTGATCGCGATGAGCAGCTCGGGACCGCCGTCGGCCCGCAGGCGGCGCGCCACCTCGTAGCCGTCGAGCTTGGGCAGCCCGATGTCCAGGAGCACGATTTCCGGCTTGTGCTTCTCCGCCTCGCGCAGGGCCGCCTCGCCGTCGTAGGCGCGATAGACCTCGTACCCCGAGAGCTCGAGGAACATCCCCAGAGTCTCCGCGGAGTCCTCGTTGTCGTCCACGACCAGGACCCTGCGTCCGGCCTTGGCCCTCTCCGGCTCCCGCGGGAGCCCCGCCGGAGAGGCCTCTCCCGGGGCCGGCCCGACGCGGACGAGCGGCAGCCGCACGACGAACTCACTGCCTCGGCCCGGCCCGTCGCTCAGCGCCCCCACGCTGCCGCCGTGCAGCTCGATCAGACCGCGGACGAGCGCCAGCCCCACTCCGAGCCCGCCTTCCGAGCGGTCCAGCGACCGGTCGAGCTGGGTGAACAACTCGAACACCTGCGGAAGCATCTCCGTCGGGATCCCGACCCCCTGGTCCCGGACCCGGATCACCGCCTCCTCCCCCTCATGCTCCGCCGTCAGCCAGATCCGGCCGCCCTCCTCCATGTACTTGGCCGCGTTGTTGAGGAGATTGGCCACCGCCTGCGAGATGCGCGTCAGGTCCACGTTGAGAAACAGCGGCTCCTGCGGCAGCCTCACCGTGAGCGTATGCCCGCGGCCGTCGATCAGGGGACGGCTGGTCTCCAGCGCCTGCGCCAGCACCGTCGCCAGGTCGACCTCCTGCCGCTCGAGGCGGATCCTGCCGCGCGTGATCCGGGAGATGTCCAGGAGGTCGTCCACCAGATGCGAGAGCTGGTGCACCTGGCGCTCGATCACGTCCCGCGCCCATCCGACGCTCGCGTCCTTGGAGCCGAGCTGCCGCATGACCTGGGTGGCGTTGCGGATCGGGGCGAGAGGGTTGCGCAGCTCGTGAGCGAGCATGGCCAGAAACTCGTCCCGGCCGCGCAGAGTGCTCTCCAGCACCTTCGTCCTCTCCGCCACCCGCTGCTCCAGATCCTGGTTGAGCCGCTTCAGATTTTCCTTGGCGATCTTGAGCGAAGAGCTCTCCAGCAGCTCCCACTCCCCCTGCCGGCGGGCGAGGGCGAACTGATGATGACGGCAGACGTCGATCACGTCGTCGGCGCGGCAGCGGTCCAGGCAATAGGTACAGAGGCCGATGATGCGGAAGCGGCTGAACGTCGAGTTCACCTCCTCCTCGTAGGCCATGAAGTCCTCCCAGGCGGTGCGCTCCAGCCAGAAGGTGTTGCCGGTCAGGCGCAGCCCCTGATAACCCCGGTCCAGCGCCCGCCGCTCCCGCTCGAGCCAGCCGCGCAAGACCCCCTCCGCGGTCTGGCCGTTCTGCAGGTACCACTCGTCATGGCCGAGGATCTCCATCTGCCCGCTGGCGAGGAAGTCCTGGAAGCCGGGGACCGCCTTCGCCATCAGCTCCCGGGCGTCCCGCGTCGGCAGCGGCTCGGAGGTCACCCACATACAGAATTCGCCGGTCCGGAGGCCGGCCTCGAAGTAGGAGACCAGGACGTCGGCGAGGTCCTCCTGTGTGCGATAGAACTGGCAGAAGTGCGTGCCGAAGGGGAGGCTGCCAACGCTCGGGATACCGCTGTCACGGCTCAGGCTGCTCATGGTGGAATCCTCTCGAAGATTGAACAGAGCCTTGAGCGCGTAGGATGCCTCAGAAGAGAGGCCCAGGTCCAGAGGCGCGCGCCGAACCTCTTCCGGGACTGGGAAGCGAACACAGGGGCCGGAGCGCAGCACCGCTGATCTATAGACCAACCGCTACGAGCTTTGGGGATGATTCCCTGGCGAGCCGCCGGGTTCTGGTGTAAGCTAGTTGTACTATGTCCAACGAAGAGGTGATCCGTCTCACAAATCTGCTGGCGGCAGCGATCAAGTTCTCCAACGTCACGCAGCGGGAAGTGGAGAGGAAGCTGGGTTTGAGCAGCGGCAGCCTCAGCCGTCTGTTCAGCGGCGGCATCGAGCTCAAGGTCAAGCACATCCTGGACATCTGCGGCGTGATCGGGTTTCCGCCGGAGCGGTTCTTCCAGGCGGCCTACCCGGCCCATAAGGAAGGCGGGAGGCCCGAGGACCAGCGGCTCCAGCGGCTGCTCGAGCAACTCTACCCGGCGCCGGAAGGCGGCTATCCGGCGGCCGACGCGGAGCAGCCCCAGACCCCGCCCGCGCCCTCGCAGGCCGACGTCGAGAAGATGGTCCTGTCCGCCATGGCCAAGTTCTTCTCCGGGCTGGGCGGCAAGAGCTAGGGCTTCAGGGCGCGATGAATGGCGCCCCTACACCCAGGTTCTGCGCAGAGAGCTCCGAGTCGATGGAGGGGCGCAATTTCATTGCCCGGGACAGCCCGACTCGACCGCGGGCCAAGCGGCCAGGCGGGGCAGAAGCTGCATGGAGCATGAGCTTGTCCTCGCCCACAATGATAGGGACTTCGAGGACATGGGGCGAATCGTCCCATGGTGCCTGGTCCGGCAGAGTGATCATCATGTAAGGCGATGTACGACACGAGGCAACCGAACCGCGACCGAGAACAAGCGCCACCCTCAGCCCGACGCCGTCAACCCTCCCGCGCCAGGCGCCGCAAGGAAGTTGGGAGTCCACGCAGAATCAAAATCTTACAGCGCTCCTCATCTGGAGCCGCCGGCGGGATTGGCGACAGAATGTGACAGCGAGCTGCAATATTTTTGACTCTCCGCAAAAGCGGCGGTACACTGTGAAGTGCTGTCTATGCCATGACTTACAGTGTCGGATAAGGGTCGGGCGAGTCGGTTAATCATAGTTTAAGCCGCAACACTAAAGGTGAGATCATTGTGTCTGACAATCTGGGTAAATCCGAGCGTGAGGTGCGTGCCTGCATTTCAAGCGTCGAAATCATGCTGTCTCGTGCGAGTCGCTTCAATGAGGAGTACGATCGCAAGGTCCGTCGACTGGACATTGACAACGCCCCTGCAGTGTCGTCGTTGGAGCACGTCATCAGCTTCCCTGAGCTCAGGGCACTGGACCTCCTATGCAAGGGCGCCCTTGCACGTGCACTTCCGGACCATCAACTCGCCGAAGAGTGGCACGTCTTCGACGCTGTCGGGCATGAGAGTCCTCAACATGTAGTCGCTAACCTTGCATTCAAAAAGACAGTCCTGGCGCATGCCCTAGCGCTTCTCGGAGTGGAACCAAGGACGTCCACGTACGTCTCCGCTGAGCGACTCCGCTCGCTTCGGCAGTGTGCGGATAAACGGTTTGATCTGACGAAGCTCCATCCGTGATCGCTTAAGAGGCTCTTTTTGCGGCCGGAGGTGCTTGCAAAGGGCCATGGATACGTGCTTTCCTCTTGTTGGTCGAGAACAAGAAA
>JBKKAU010000943.1:0-2637 GCA_046714475.1 Thermoanaerobaculia bacterium | reverse complement strand
CATTTCTGCTGCGTCCAATCCCGCCCTGGGTTCGCCCCCATCGGCCGGCGACCAGGTGACCGTCCATTACAAGGGGACGCTGATCGACGGCACCGTCTTCGACAGCTCCTACGATCGCGGCGCGCCGGTCACCTTCGGCGTCGACCAGGTCATCCCCGGCTGGACCGAGGCCCTGCAGCTCATGAAGCCCGGCGCCAAGTACAAGATCTGGCTGCCGGCGAACCTGGCCTACGGCGACCGCGGCGCCGGCGATGACATCGGCCCCAACGCCGCTCTGATCTTCGACGTCGAGCTCATTGAGGTCCAGAAGGCCGGCGCGACCCCGCCGCCGACCACCCCGCCGGCGCCTACCACCCCGCCGCCGACCGAGCAGCAGCAGCCGGAAAAGCAGTAGGCCTTCAACCCCCGGCAGAGCCCAGTCCGGAGGACGACCTTCTTCATAGCCCGGGGTGGAAACCCCGGGCGGTCGCCCCTGCTGGGGGCTTGGCTTCCGCCTCTCGCCTCCCTTCCTGGTATGCCACTTGCACATATAGATGACCTTCAACTTGGCCCGCCCCTAACGGGCCACGCCCGACCCCTTGGGCAATTCCGCCTCGGGCCGGGCGAAGACGCTCAGCAAGGAGGTCGTATGCGAGCTCGCAATCCCTTGATTTCTGCAGTCGTCCTTTCGTTGGTTCTTTCGGGTCCCGCCGTGATCGCGGCGGAGGAGAGCGGGAGCGCGGGTGTTCAGGAACTGACCAAAAAGAAGCCGAACGGCGGCCGTGGCAACGGCAACGGGAACAACGGCAACGGCAACGGCAACGGCAACGGCAACAACGGTAATGGCAACGGCGGCGGTGGGAACGGAGGAGGTGGCAACGGTGGCGGCGAGGACATGACCCGCATGCGGTTCTATGGCATGGACACGAACCGGGACGGCCGTATCACTCGCGACGAGTGGCGGGGCAACGACACCTCTTTCAACGAGCATGACTGGAACGGCGACGGCGTCCTCTCCGGCATCGAGGTCATCCCAGGAGCCGAGCGTCCGGTGGACTTCAACAGCCTGGACCGTAACGACGACGGCCGCATCTCGCTCTCCGAATGGCCGGGCAGCCGCGTCCTTTTCAACCTCCTGGACGCCAACCAGGACGGCTTCCTGAGCCCGGCCGAGTTCGGCCCGAACGGCGGCCTCTTCGCCCGCAACCGTCTGGAGGACATCTTCCGCGCCCTGGACGTCAACCGTGACAACCGGATCGGCCGGAACGAATGGCTGGGCGACCTCGCCATCTTCGACCGCCTGGACACCAACGACGACAACCTCCTGACCCTGGACGAGCTCCGCCGTCTCCTCGGCGGCGGTGGCGGCGATGATGATGGTGAGGACGACGATCTCGAGAACCTGTTCAACCGCCTCGACACCAACGACGACAACCGCATCAGCCGGTCCGAGTGGCGCAGCAGCACCAATCTGTTCGACCGTCTGGACCGCAACGACGACGGTTTCCTCTCTTGGGATGAGTTCCGCCTCCGCGACGACGACGATGACGACGAGGAGGAGAACGAGCTCGAGACCCTGTTCAACCGCCTGGACGCCAACAACGACGACCGCATCAGCCGGTCCGAGTGGCGCGGCAAGCCCAAGCAGTTCGACCGTCTGGACCGCAACCGTGACGGTTTCCTGTCCTGGGACGAGTTCCGCCGGCGCTAATACGCTCGGCTCCCCTCTGGACCTCGCCCGGCCCCTCTCCTCGTCGAGAGGGGTCTGGCGCTTCAGGGGGCAGGCATCTCCCCCGCCGCCGCCCGGATGTCCGCGAGCGCCGCCTCGACGCGGTCGCGGTGCGTACGGAATGACACTACGCAGATCCGGAGGGCGAAGCGGCCGCCGAGCATCGTGGCGGTCAGCATCACCCGCTTGCGGGCGTTGATCCGCGAGAGCAGCTGCCGGTTCCAGTGGTTGAGTTTGCCCTGGTCCAGCTCTCCAGGGTTCCAGCGGAAGGCCACGACCGAGAGCTGCGGCTCGGCCAGGATCTCGATCCCCGGGATCGTCCGCAGCTCCGCCGCGGCCCAGCGGGTGAGCTCCAGCTTCTCCTCCAGCGCCTCCTCGAAGGGACCGAGGCCGAGCATTTTCAAGGGGAGCCACACCCCAAGCCCCCGGTAGGGCTTGGACAGCTCCGGCGAGATCTCGCAGAAGTCCACCAGGTCCGGGTCCTCCTGGAGCCGCGGCATGTAGTCGGCCGTGACGCTGTGTGCGCGCCGCAACGCCTCGCCGTCGCGCACCAGCAGCGCCCCCGTGCCATAGGGGAGGAACAGCGCCTTGTGCGGGTCGAGCACCACCGAGTCCGAACGCTCGATGCCGCGCATCACCCTCTGCCCTTCGTCCGTCAGCAGGAAGAAGCCGCCATAGGCCGCGTCGACGTGGAACCACAGGCGCTCCCGCCGGCACAGCGCGGCGAGCTCGGCAAGCGGATCCACCGCGCCGGTGTTGGTGCTGCCGGCGTTGCCGACCACCAGGAACGGCTGCCAGCCGTCGGCGCGGTCGGCGGTGATCATCGCTTCGAGTGCGTCCACCCGCAGCCGGTAGCAGCCGTCGGACGGCACCGCCCGCACGTTCTCCGGCGGGAAGCCGGCCAGCAGCGCCGCTTTCTGCACCGAGTG
>JBKKAU010000942.1:0-11353 GCA_046714475.1 Thermoanaerobaculia bacterium | reverse complement strand
AAAAAGTCTCGGTTTCTGGACTTCACGACTGGTGAGGTCCAGCGGCAAGGCGAAAATACTGCCCAAGTACCCGCAAGCTTGGCGTTCTCGCCCCCTTTGACAAGGCTTTCTTTGCAACTAGCGGGTTCCTTAACCAGCAGAACCCGGCCACCACCTACATTACGCCTCTTCGTACCGGCGAACGCAAAAATAGCAATCTGCTCTATGTCCTCTGGAACGTCAAGGCCTGCGAACAGTGACGGTATGTGCCGTACGCCAGCCTGGAACTTCCTCCTGTACCTCTCCTCTCGCTTCTCCCGACTGGCTGCGTCCATCGAAGGCTCAAGGTGAACCAGATGTCTCTTTTTAGGGTGAAAGGCCACGACATCTAATTCGCAGTCCCATCCACCTTTGGCACGCCTACCAACTGGGACATTCCTTCGTAGGAAGTACCCCTGGTATTCGTACCACTCAGCTACCAGCTGTTCAAGAAAGTTGTTTGCCATCAGCTACACCCACTCTGCGTCCAATCACGCCCCATCCTTGCCTTGAGATGATTCTACGGCTGCAAAATTCTTACCGCGTCTGATAACAGTATGACCCTAGCCCTTTCGACTCGGCAACCCTTGGGCAGTTAAACACTTAGAAGCTTACGCTGACTCGGTAGCTTGGGTCAATCCGCCCGGAACAAGACGGTCAATGGGAGGATGGCCCGTTAGCCTTGTCGGTCAACGGACCGCTGTCATACCGTAGAGGTTCCCTACGTTTCTATCTTGGCAACTCTTGCGGCGAGTTGGAGGCAGGCGGCAGGTATGGGTTGACGACCCAGGAGAGGGGCGGATAAGAGTCTGCGGCCGCAAGCGCCCTGCATGGGGGTGTCGATCGAGCAGACGAAGACCGGGATTGGAGCGCCGGGGCAGTCCGAGCAGGTGCCGGACTGGGCGGAGAGACGGGGCATAATACAGTTGGAGACGGCCAAGGCAAGGACGAAGAACCAGACCGCCGAGGGCATCGCGCCTCCTCTGCAACGACGGTTTCGGAAAGTGACGATCTGGAACGAGACTATCCTATACCCCCAGGGGGGAGCCTCGCCTGTGGCATGATCTCCGGGCCATGGCGAACCGGCGCGACTACACGACTCTCGGCCATTCCCGGCTGAACGCCCCCGAGCGATTGGGAGCCTGCGAATCGGCGTTCCGTTCGCTGGGCATCGCGCCGCGCCGGGTGCTGGATGTCGGCGGCACCGGCGGCTCGGCCGCCTGGCTGCGGGACGTCTTCCCCGAAGCCGGGATCTCCGTCCTCAACAACAGTCCGTTCGAGAACGACGCCCTGCCACCCGGGGTCGGGTTCGTGCTGGGGGACGCGCAGGCCATCCCGGCAGGCGAGCGCTACGACATGGTCTACGCCGGCGAGGTGATCGAGCACCTCTGGAACCCCGACGGCTTCCTGGACTCGGCGGGCGCCGTGATCGCCGACCGCGGCTGGTTGATCGTCACGACTCCCAACCTCGCCTGCCTGGCGAACCGGCTCTTCCTGCTCTTCGGCTGGACCCCAGGCAACATCTCGCCGTCGATCCGCTACGTCACGGGAAATCCTGTGCTGCCGGAAGGGAGCGGGGAGATAGGCACCATCGCCCACCACAAATCGGTCTTCACCCTGGGCGGGTTCCGGCGTCTGGCGGAGTTGTACGGCTTCCAGCTCCGGCGGCTGCGCGGTTTCAGCTATGCCCCGGAGCCGGGGCAAAAGCGGTGGGGATTGGGCGGCCGGGAGGTCCAGAGCTCGGGGTATGGACTACGGCGGACCATGAACGCGGTTTTGCCCCATTCGCTCCGCGAAGGCATGGCGCTGCTGTTCGAGCACCGCCCGGAAACTCGCAAGGCGCCGGCGATTGTCTATCCGCCGGACGTTACCTTGCCGGCTCTTTCGTCCCAAAGGCAGTAGCCTGGCCGGCGAGGGGGGCGGGGTCGCGCCGGCCAGGGTTGCCTGTCCGTCAGTTGTCAAAGATCACGGCGGAGTTCCCCATTCACTCCTGTACAGGCCTGACTTGTTTGAGGAGCCCTCCATCTCTTTATACGGATGAGAGGGGCCAAACGTCGGTAAGCTCGCGCTGAAGCAAGGCTCCTGCGCGGGGTTGGGTGCCTGTCCGGAGAAGCCAGCCCCGCCTTCCAGGTTTCCCGCCCCGGGATCTGAGCCACTCGCCCTGGGGTCTGCGTCGTCCAGCCGGTTTCTGGGCCTCCCGGGAGCCCTGCGGAGCCTCTCGCCCCGGTTTCCGGATCGTCGCGCTCCGGATCGGCGTCTTCCGCCTTCAGATCGGGGAGACTCGCCCCGCGATCTGCGTCACCCAGTCGCCTTCCGGTCCTTCGCCCCGCGATCGCGGTCCTCCGCCCCGCGAGGCGGGTGACTGCGATCCCGAGGCGAGAGACTCCGATCCGGATCGCGGACCCCCGCCCCGGAATCAGGGAGACTCCTCGATGCTCGAACTTCTCCGGATTTTGGGTAAGTTGGCCGAAACCCGCGACGTTTTGGCGGGCTCATCCGTATACATAGTAGGGAGGCAGAGGAAAATGTGGGCACATGTCCCGAGAACTGCCCCGCCGTGCTCTTTGACAACTGAATCTGGAAAAACCGGATCGGAATCCCGGGGCGTGCCGTTCCGGCGCGACACGCCCCCGTCTTTTTCCGACGGCTCGACGTCTGCGACAAAGCGTCGGCGCTGGCCTATCCGTCGGGCGGTTACGTTACCAGTTTTCCGGAAGGTGGTTTGAAAAGGCTCTTTCGCTGAGGTGGTCGGATTTGAAGTGAGTGAAAAACGGCCTCTGCTTCTGCGGTGAGTTGATTTGCCTCGGCGTCCCTGCCTTGGCGTCGCCAGACTGTTCCTAAATCGAGAGAGACGTCCGCTGCCTTGTGGTAAAGCCCTGCCCCTTCAAATTCCCTTTTAACCTCCAGCAGTACCTGCTCAGCACTGTCATGGTCACCCAAACCGGAGAGAACCTCCCCTTCTAGCCAACGATGCCGGAGCAAACCAAATTGGTCATCGGTGTTCATCCAGCGGATCGCCGACCTAGTGAGGATGGCCCGCGCTTCATGCCATTGGCCAAGCTCTTTCAAGAAATAGGCGAGATTATGAATTGCGAATCCGGGTAGCTCGGGCTCGCGGTCTTTATCAATCCAGGCAAGGCCTCTCCGAATCAGATACATGCACTTTTCCAAATTGCCACCGTAGCCAATGATAATTCCTTTTTTTATGAGTGCTCGGCCAGCAAGGTGTCGATCCTCACGCCGCAGACAAAGCTCATAGGCCACATCAACCTGTGCGCAAGCTGTCTCGAGCTGCCGTCGAGCGGTAGACAGAGACGCCTGGAGATCAAGCCGGCGAGCCTCAAGAAGGTCATCCTGAAGGCCACGTACCGATAGCTCAGTAGCCTGCTTGAAGGCCACATCCGCAGCCTCATAGTCGCCCATGACACGGTGAGCATTTCCTAACTCAGCCCAGGCCCGGCTCTGCCAATGTGCAACTTTCCTTGCGCCGTACCGACTGGGACTCAAGGCATGGGCAACGAGCGTTGCACGTCGGCCGAGGTAGACCATTGCCGCCGGATCTTTATGTCGAAGGGACCAACTCTGCCGAAGGAGGCTCTTATACAAAGTAACGAGGCGATGAGCCTGGGCGGGGAGCCGTGCTTCATCATCTTCAAAGATGGACGACACTTGATTTAGGGTAGCAGTCAGCGCCCGCTTGAAGGCAGCGTCATAAGAGGGCCCTATGGTGGGCAGATCCTTAGCCAGGGCTCGTTGGCGGGAGAGGGTTTTGCGCAAGGAGGCAATCTCCGCTGAGCAACGCGCACAGCCGGGGAGGAGATGAGCGACGACCATCCGGACTTCGTCCTGGGACAAAGTCTGCTGGAGGAAACCGCGGAGGATGGCAGGCGTCGGATGATCCAAGACAGCTACCTTCTCTAAAAGGATAACTCAGGAGACCCGTTTCGCCGCCCGTGCCCAATGAGCCCCCGCCGCCAGGGCGAGGAGAAAGCGGGCGATCTGGTTCAGGACCACGGCGAGGACACTAGCGGTCGCCACCTTCTGCCAGGCGGCGCCGAGGAGGTCGGCCACCACCACGTAGCTCGCGGTTGAGACGCCGAGCCCTCCGGGGACGAACGAGGCGAGGGCCGCCCCGCTGGCGACCGATTGGGCGGCGACGCTGTCGAAGAAGCCGATCGGGGTGACGGCGTTGACGATCCAATAGGCGCTCGCGAAGTCGCAGAGCCAGGCGGCGACGCTCATCATCCAGAGGACGACCAGCCGGCCCGGGCGCACCACCTGGGCGATCGCCTCCCGCAGTTTCCAGAACAGGCCGGTCAGGCGGTCGAAGAGACCTTTCACCGGCTGGTCCCCCACGGCCCCAAGGCGTGCCGCGAGCCCGGGGCGGGTGGCGAGGAGGAGCGCGAAGAGAGCGAAGCCGGCGCCGGCGGCCAGGGCCGCGCCGGTGAAAAGGCCGGCCCGGAGTGTGGCCGAGCCCTCGGCGTGCGCTCCGAGATAGAGCGCGCTGCCGACGATCGTGGCGACCAGGATGGCGAAGTCCATCATCCGATCGACCAGCACCACGGCGAGCCCCAGGCGCTTCGGGGTACCGCACCGGGACGCGAGCAGCAGAGGCGCCAGCGCCTCCCCGGAGCGCGCCGGCGTCCAGTAGCTGATGAAGCTGTTGGAGAAGTAGCAGCCGACGACCAGGAGGCGGTCCACCCCCGGTTGAATGCGGCCCAGGAGCCAGGCCCACTTGGCGCCGCGGCAGGCCTGGCCGGCGTAGAAGGCGAGGACTGAGAGAACGGCGAAGTCCCAGCGGCTCGCCTGCAGGGCCGCCAGCATCCGCTGCGGTCCGGTGCGGACGATCAGAGCGACGAGGAGGCCGAAGCCGAGGGCGTAGAGGATCCAGCCCATGGTCCGGCGCCAGCCGCGGACCGGGGCGTACTCGCGCGACAGCTCGCCCGGAGGAAGGGGGTGGGGGACGTCAGCCTGGGGGGACATACCCCTAGAGCCGCTGCGACTCCCTCTCCACCTGGAGCAGCGCCGCGTCGCGCGCCGCCGGATCCTGGATCGGCTTGCCGTCGAGCCCCTTGCGCGCCACCGTCTCCATCCGCTCCATACGGCCGAACGGAGTCTTGATCTTCGCGTTCCACTCCGGCGTCACCGGCACCTCCGGCGCCTCGAAGGGCTTCTCCTTCTCGCGCTGGGTGGTGAACAGATAGCGGACGAAGTTGAGGCCGGCGTTGACCGAGCGCTTGCCCTCGCGCGGGTTGGTGACCATCTGCACCAGCTTGCGCGCGATGTAGGCCGGTCGGAAGTGGAACTCGCGGAAGGCGGTCTCGCAGAACTCCTCGATCTGCCGCGGGGTGAGCCCCGGGAGGTTCATGACGCAGCGGTGGCCGCCGTCATTGGTCAGCCACTGGTCGTAGTCGTGGGTGGCGAGGTAGCCCTGGTCCTTGGCCCACTGGAAGGCGCTGGTGCCCGGGTAGGGCATCACGGGGTAGAACTGGGCGCTGTCCGGGTCGAGGTCGATGGCGAGGTCGAGCGTCTTCTTCATGGTCTCCCGGGTCTCGCCGGGGAAGCCGACCATGAAGCAGCCGTGGACCAGGATGCCGAGCTCGCGGCAGCTCTCCATGAACTTGCGCTGCATGGCGACGTTCTGCCCCTTCCTCATGTTGATGAGGACCAGGTCGTCGCCCGATTCGAAGCCGGTCGCGCACTCGCGCAGCCCGCTCTCCTTCAAGGCGGCGAGCGTGTCGTAGTCGACGTTGGTGCGGATGTTGGCGAAGAAGGGCAGGCGCACGCCCTTCTCCTGGACCAGCCGGGCGATCTCGCGGGCGCGCGGCTTGTCGGAGGTGAAGGTGTCGTCCTCGAAGACGATCTCCCGCACCTCGGGCATGTTCTCCTGGATCCACTTCATCTCGCCGACCAGGTGCTCGGGCGAGCGGGTACGGTAGACATGCCCGTGCATAACCTGCGGGTAGACGCAGAAGAAGCAGCGCGCCGTGCACCCCCGGCCGCCGATCAGCATCACCATGGGATGGCTGGCGATGGTGAACAGGTAGTGCTCGGGCGTGAGGAACCGCTTGTAGATGGGCGCGATCCAGGGGAGCGAGTCCATGTCCTCGATCGGCAGCCGCGCCGGCCCGCGCCGCGGGACGCCGTCGTCGCCGCGCAGGCCGAGGGCGGGGATCTTGCGCAGGTCGGCCCCGGGGGTCTCCAGCGCGTCGGCGAGGTCGAGGATGGTGAAGTCGTACTCGCCGATCGCCACGAAGTCGAGGGCCGGGCAGCGCTCCAGGGCCTTCTGCCACTCGGCGGTGGCATGGGTGCCGACGAGGCAGAGCCGCGCTTCCGGGAAGGCGTCGCGCAGGATCTGGAGGGTCTCCAGATCGTGGTTGAAGCTCGGCGTGCTGGTCTCGGAGACGATCAGGCCGGGGCCGAACTCGCGGATGCGCTCGATCACGTCCTTGCGGCTCAGGTCGTCCGCCGGGGCGTCGACCAGCCAGATCTCATGCCCCTTGGACTCGCACAGGGCGGCGGCATGGGCGAGCCAGTAGGGGTAGTACATGGTGCCCGACTTGATGACCCCCGGGCTCCGCTGCGAGCGCGAGAAGCGCTGATCCCGGTACGGGGGATTGAGAAAAAAGATTTTCATGACGATTCCCTGCGTGCGCCGTCGGCGGGGGATCTTAACACGCGCTCACTGGGGCCCAGCCAGGACCACAGGGCCTGGTAGGCGGGCGCCATTTCGGCCGCGAGTCGGGCGTGGGACTCGGCCATGCGCCGCCGGAGCGCCGGCCGGGCCTCGCCTTCGGCGGCGTCCAACCGCCGCAGGGTCTCCTCGCCCCAGCCGTCCTGGAGCTCGACCAGCCGGTCGTCGAGCCCGGCCCGGCGGCAGAACTCGGCGACCTTGCTGGCGTAGCTCAGGGCCACGAAGGGCGTCCCGGCGTTGAAGGCGAAGATCACCGGGTGGAGGCGCATGCTGACCAGCGCGTGCAGCGACCCGATGGCGCCCTGGATCTCCGAGGGGGTGAGCGGGTCGGTCTCCAGGCGCTCGACGCCGGGCCCCCCCTGAACGACCAGCCGTTCGCAGACCTCGCGGTCCTCAGGGTTCATGGTGGGGATCAGGAGGACGCGGTAGCCTCGTGCGCGGAGCCCCTGGATGATCTGAAGGAGGACGGAGACCATGGCTTCGATGGCATTCGGGTCGCGCCGGTAGACGTTCTCGAAGGTGAACCAGGCGCAGGGGGAGAGGCCGACGAAGGAAGGACGCGAGGCTTGGGGGCGGGGATCCGGCAGCTCCAGCGCGGGGTCGATCGCCAGTTGCACCTGCGGCAGCCCCGCATCCTTATAGAGATGGAGGGAGGCGGGGTCTCGCACCACGAGCAGGGCGCGGCGGCCGAAGGCGAGGCGGACGGCGAGGCGCGCCCAGGTGGCGCGCAGCGGTCCCGAGCCGACGCAGAAGACCCCGACCCGGGTGCCCATCGTCCGGGCGAACAGGAGGAGGCCCGAGATGGCGGCGTGGAAGGCCGGCCGCAGGTCGTGGATCCATTGGCCGCCGCAGAACAGGATGGCCCCGAAGGTCGCCAGCACGTAGAGCAGCCGCCCCGCCTGCGCCCAGGTTCCCGGGTCGATCGGCCGCAGGCTGCGGGACTCGGGATGGGCGCGGCAGAGGTCGCCCGCGAGGCGCTCGATGCCGGCGAGGTCCGGGGGGACCAGCCGCGCGTCGAAACCGCTCGGCCCGAAACCCAGGGCATAGAGGTGGTACGGCAGGGATTGTTCGCCCTCGTGCAGCCGCCAGCGCCGGCAGACGCTGACGAAGATCGCCTCGTCCCCCTTGTTGCCGGCGTTCTTGAGCACGATAAGCCCCACTCTGGGCCAGCGGCCGGTCGCGCGGGCGATCTCGGAGTCCCCGGCGGTGAAGAGCCCCGCCCACTGTCCCAGGCCGTAGGCGACGTGGGTGGTCGCGAAGAGCAGGAACAGCCGCGGGACGAGGCCGGGCCGGCCGGCCTTGAGGCCGTACCAGAGCGCGACGAGCAGGATGGCCGGCAGGTAGATCCAGAGCAGCAGCGGCAGCAGCGGCGGCACCAGGAACTGGAGCCCGAAGGCGCGCGGGTGGCGGCGGATCAGCCAGCCCCGGCCCTTGCCGTAGAGGAACATGTTGCGCGCCCAGCTCCGCAGGTCACCGCGCTGGCGGTGGACGACCGCCGCGCCCGGCACGTAGAGGAGCCGGAAGCCCTGATCCAGCAGGCGGTGCGACAGGTCCTCGTCCTCGCCGATGAAGCCGAAGCGCTCGTCCCAGCCGCCGACCGCCTCCAGGGCGTCGCGGCGGTAGAGGACGTTCAGGCCGGGGAGGTGGCCGACCTCGCGCGCCTCGGCGTAGACGCGGCCCTGGACCGAGCCGCGCGAGCCGGCGTAGGTGTTCAGCATGACACCGAGGGCGTCGTAGAACGGCGAGGTCGAAGCCGGCGGGACGTTGGCGCCGCCGACCGCCGCGGCGTCCGAGCCGGCGATCGCCTCTACGAGGGTCCGCAGCCACTGGGGCGGCGCCACGCAGTCGGCGTCCAGGAAGGCGATGAACGGGTGCCGGGCGGCGCGCCACCCCCGGTTGCGGTTGCCGCTGATCGAGCCGCCGGGGTTGGGGACGATACGTGTCGAGAGGACGGCGGCGAGGGCCACCTCGGCGGTCCGGTCGGTCGAGCCGCCTTCGACGAGCACGATCTCGACCTCGCCGCCCGCGAAGTCCTGCGCCGCGATCGAGCGCAGACAGTCGGCGATCTTGCGCTCTTCGTTGCGCGCGATGACGACGACGCTGACGTTCACGGAGGGGCGCGGTTAGGAGGCGCCCTTGCCGCTCAGCACGGCGGGGATGGTCCGCAGCAGGATCTTGAAGTCGAGCCAGGGCGACCAGGAGTCGATGTACTCGAGGTCGAGCTGCATCCAGCGGTCGAAGTCCAGCTCGTTCCTGCCGCTCACCTGCCAGAGGCAGGTCAGGCCCGGCTTCATGGCCAGCCGGCGGCGCTGCCAGCGCTGGTACTGCGCCACCTCCTCGGGGATCGGCGGGCGCGGGCCGACCAGGCTCATGTCGCCGCGCAGCACGTTCCAGAGCTGCGGCAGCTCGTCCAGGCTGTAGCGGCGCAGGAACCGCCCGAACCAGGTCACCCGCGGGTCGCTCTTGAGCTTGAACACCGGCCCGCCTTTCATCTCGTTCAAGTGCAGCAGGTCGGCGCGGAGCTCCTCGGCGTCCTCGACCATCGTGCGGAACTTGTAGAGGGTGAAGAACCGGCCGTTCAGCCCACAGCGCGTCTGGCGGAAGAGGACGTTGCCGCCGGAGGTCAGCTTGATCGCCATCACGATGACGCCGACGATCGGCAGCGCGATCGCCAGCAGGAAGAGGGCGAGGAGGACGTCCAGCAGGCGCTTGGCCATGAGCTGGAGCTGGCTCGTCGGGGTCGTGGCGAAGGAGAGCATGGGGATGCCGTCCAGCTCCTCCAGCTCGACCTTGGCGCGGGTGTGCGGGAACAGGTCCATGGCGAAGCGGGTGCGGATGCCCTGCTCCTGGAGGCTGAGGAACAGGTCCTCGAGCCGGTCCAGGTCGCGCCGGTGGACGGCGAAGATGACGTCGTCGACGACGTGGCTCTCGACGATCCGCGGGATGTCGTCCACCTCGCCCAAGAGGGGGTGGCGGCTCCGCCACGGCTGGTCCGGCGGGTGGCCGTTGGCGATGAAGCCGAGGATGCGGAAGCCCCAGAAGCGGTGCCCCTGGATCGAGTCGGCGATCCGCAGGGCCGCCGGGCCGGTGCCGACGATGAGCACCGTGCGGTAGTTGAAGCCGTGCGCCCGCACGTAGCGCGAGGTCAGGCGCACGCCGAGCTTCTCGGCGAGCAGCAGCAGGCAGGAGAAGGCGCCGAAGAGCAGCACCCAGAAGCGGCTGATCCGGTCGTTGCCGAGGAGGCGCTCGTCCAGCCGGCCGGCGTAGAGGATCAGGGTGAAGGCCACGGCGCCGGTGACGCAGACGCGGATGACCGCCCAGGCCTCGTCGAGCAGGGGCACGGTGCGGTGGGACCGGTACCGCCCCGACGACAACAGGAGCGCTCCCCAGATCATCAGGGCGAGCGGCAGCAGCGGCAGGTACTCCGGCAGCGGGTAGAGATGGCTCGGGAAGGTGCCGGGCGCGATCTCCGGCAGCACCCAGCTGCGGACCACGAAGGCCAGCAGGAAGGCGGCGGAGACGAGGGCTAAATCCAGCAGAAAGATGCCGACCGTCAGGATACGGGCTCGTTCTTTCAGCATGGATCCTCGTCGCTCTCCCGGTACGTCTTACGTGGCGTCGCTTATTTTACTCGTGATATGGGTTTTTATGCTACCTGACCATTCGCCGGAGCATTTCGGCGTACTGGTCGGCCACCCTCTCCCAGGAGAAGAGCCGCGCCGCGCGGTCGGCGGCGAGGCGTCCGCGCCGCGCCGCCTCCTTCGGATCCCGCCGCAGCCTCTCCAGCACGGTAGCCAGGGTCGGCGGCTCCTCGGCGCGGAACCATAGGCCCGCTTCGCCCGCCGCCTCGCGGTTCTCCGGCGCGTCGTTGACGACGACGCAGTTGCCGTACCCCATGGCCTCGACCAGGGCCGGGTGGGTCCCACCCACCTCGGTGGCGTGGACGTAGTCCAGGGCGTGGGAGAGCAGCTCGCGGTAGCCTTCGCCGTAGATCGGCCCGGGGAAGAGGATGCGCGGGTCGGCGCCGCGGGTGAAGCCCAGGATGAACTCGTCGGCATAGGGGGCGCCGCCGACCATCACCAGCGGCAGGTCGCCGCCCACGGCGCGGTAGGCCTCGGCCACCCGGTGCGGGTTGTTCTCCGGCTCGAACCGGCTCACGTACAGGAAGTACCGGCGGTCGGAGAGGCCCAGACGTTTCAGGACCCCTTCCTCGACGGGCGGACGCGCATCGACGCCGTAGGCGATGGGCACCGACTCGGCGCCGTAGCGCTCCAGGTAGTGGCGGCGGATCACCTCGGCGTCGGTCACCAGCGCGTCGGGGATCACGCAGGCGAGCCGCTCGGAGGGGGCGTAGACGCCGCGCCCGACCGGCCCCCACTTGGCGCGCCGCTTCTCGATGCCGTCGACGTTCAGCACGCTCGGGATCCCCGCCGCAGAGAGCAGTGGCAGGAAGAGCGTGTTCGCCGAGTTGACCACGAGCGCCGCGTCGTAGCGCTCGCCGGTGGCGTGGAGGCAGGAGAGCAGCGTATGGACCGGCGTGTCGAGGTGCTTGGTGCGCACGCTCGGCAGCGTCACCAGCCGGGCACCGCGATAGTCGGAGCGCCGACCCCTCGCGTAGTGCGAGCGGCCGTAGACCGTGAC
>JBKKAU010000941.1:0-21715 GCA_046714475.1 Thermoanaerobaculia bacterium | reverse complement strand
AAGCGTAGCCGCCGGTCCCCAGCACCACGTCGACGCCGAGACGGCGGATCAAGGCGGAAGCCGCCGCCGCCGAGCTCGCCAGGGTGCCGAGAGCCTGCACCTTGCCGAACAGGCCCTTTCCGAGGAGAGGCCGCGCCGGCAGGGGGTGGAACGAGACGCCGCGCGCCGGCACCAGCCGCGCCTCCAGACCGGTCCCGGAGCCCGCGAAGCTCACGCTCCACCCCCGCGCCATGAGCTCCTCGGCCACGGCGAGCGCCGGGAAGATGTGGCCGCCGGTGCCGCCGCCCGCGAGCAGGGCGTGCAGGGAGGCTGTCGTCGGTCGATCCATCGCATCCGGTCCGCCGGTCATCCGTGTTGAGAGACGTTGAGCAGGACGCCGCAGGCACACAGGGTGACCACCAGCGACGAGCCGCCATAAGAGATGAAGGGCAACGGGATGCCCTTGGTCGGGAGCAACGCGATCGTGACGCTGACGTTGATCAACGCCTGCATCACCAGCACGCCGGTCAAGCCCCACGCGAGATAACGGCCGAACAGGTCGGGGGCCCGGAGCCCGGCCACGATGCCGCGCCAGGCGAGCACGCCGAACGCCGCCAGGACCGCCAGGGCGCCGATCATCCCCAGCTCCTCGGCCACGATCGAGAAGATGAAGTCCGACTCCGGGTGGGGCAGGAAATAGAGCTTCTGCACGCTCTGGCCCGGCCCCAGTCCCAGGAAACCGCCGGAGCCGACCGCGATTAGCGACTGGAGGGCCTGGAAGCCGCTGCCCAGCGGGTCCTTCTCCGGGTCGAGGAAGGCGAAGAACCGCTCGCGGCGGTAGGGCTCGGCCATGACCAGCAGGGCGATCAGCGGCGGCATCACCACCAGCGCGCTGGCGATATAGCGCCACGACAGCCCGGCCAGGAAGATCATCAGGAACGCGGTACCGGTGAGCAGCACCGCCGTCCCCATGTCCGGCTCGAGCAGGATCAGGCCGGCGAGCAGGCCGGTGAACAGCGCGGCCGGCAGCAGGAAGTCGAGCTGGTTGACCCGCTCCTCCTTCTTCTCGATCTGGTAGGCCAGGAACGGGATCAGCGCCAGCTTGCCGAGCTCCGACGGCTGTACCGAGACGCCGGCGACGAAGAACCAGCGCCGGGTCGCGTTCCACTCCGGCCCGAAGAGCACGCCGACGAGCAGCGCCGTCACCCCGGCGAGCAGCGAGTAGATCACCGCCGGGCTGCGCAGCCGCCGGTAGTCGAGGTGCATCAGCACCCCCATGGCCATCAGCCCGAGGCAGGCCGCGATCCCCTGCTTGACCAGGAAGGGGTTGACCGACAGCGACCGCTCGCGGGCGAGGGCGGCGCTCGCCGAGTACACCATGACCAGGCCGAAGAAGATCAGCAGGACGATGGTGGTGAAGAGCATCCGGTCAAACGCGAGCTTCTTCGCCATGCGGCCCTCCCACAATCTGCCGGACGAGGGCCTGGAAGCTCTCGCCGCGATGGACGAAGTTGCGGAACTGGTCGAAGCTGGCACAGGCCGGCGACAGCACCACCGCTTCGCCGCCCGCGGCCTCGCCGGCGGCCGAGCGCACGGCCTGTTCCAGGGTCCCGGAGCGCTCCAGCGGCACGGCGCTGCCCAGGGCCTGTTCGAACTCGCCGGCCGACTCGCCGATCAGGTAGACGCGACGGGCTTTCCGCCGCACGATCGGCGTCAGCGCCCCGAGGTCCGCCCCCTTGTTGCGCCCGCCCAGGATCAGGTGGACGGTGCCGTCGGCGAACCCTTCCAGCGACTTGGCGGTGGCGGCCGGGTTGGTCCCCTTGGAGTCGTCATAGAAGAGGACGCCGTCGCGCTCGCCGACACGCTGGAGGCGGTGCGGCAGCCCGTGAAAACCGGCGAGGGCGGCGCGGATCGCGGCGGGCTCCGCCCCCACGGCGCGCGCCAGCAGCGCCGCCGCCATGGCGTTCTCCAGGTTCTGAACGCCGGCGAGCGGCACGTCCGAAGCGTGGAACAGCTCGACTTCGGGGGAGCCCGGAGTCGCCTCGATCACCCGGCCGTCCACATCCGCCCAGCACCCGTCGGTCACGGGGCCGCGGCGCGAGAAGTGACGCTTGCGGGCGGCGGTCACGACCTCCAGCGTCTCGGGGTCGTCGGCGTTGAGCACGGCGATGCCGCCGGCGTCCTGGTCCCGGAACAGCCGCTTCTTGGCGGCGGTGTACTCGGCCAGGCCGGCGTAGCGGTCGAGGTGGTCCTCGGAGATGTTGAGCAGCGCCGCCGCCATCGGCTTGAAGGTCGCGAGCCCCTCGATCTGGAAGCTCGACAGCTCGACGACGAAGACGCGCCCGATGGGGTCGCCCGGGCCGTCGACCAGCCCGGCGAGCGGCGCGCCGATGTTGCCGCAGACCTCGACCGCATGGCCGGCGGCGCGCAGCATGTCGCCGGTCAGGGCGGTCGTGGTGCTCTTGCCGTTGCTGCCGGTGATCGCGACGATCGTGCCGTCGAGGAAGGGGAAGGCCAGCTCGACCTCGGCGATCACCGGGATGCCTTGGCGCCGCGCGTCTTCGAGCAGCGGCCGGTCCATGGGAACGCCGGGCGAGACCACGACGCCGTCCACCGGCGTGAACAGGTCCGCCGGCACCTCGCCGGCCCGCAGCTCGATCCGGCCCGCCAGGTCTCCCAGGTCGAGCTTCTCCTGGGGCTTTTCGTCGACCCCGACGACCGCCACGCCGCGCGACAGCAGCAGGCGCGCCGCGGCGCGGCCGGACAGCCCCAGGCCGTACACCAGCACCCGCTCGAAGCGGCCGTCGGGGCTCCAGGGCGCTCTCATCGCAGTTTCAGGGTCGAGAGGGAGAGCAGCGCGAACAGGATCGACAGGATCCAGAAGCGCACGATCACCTTGGGCTCGGCCCAGCCCGACAGCTCGAAGTGGTGGTGGAGCGGCGCCATGCGGAACACCCGCCGGCCCGTCAGCTTGAAGGAGGCGACCTGGATCATCACCGACAGGGCCTCCATCACAAACAGCCCGCCGACCACGACCAGCAGGATCTCCTGCTTGGCGAGGATGGCGACGCTGCCGATCGCGGCGCCCAGCGACAGCGATCCGACGTCGCCCATGAAGACCTCGGCGGGGTGGCAGTTGTACCAGAGGAAGCCGAGCCCCGCCCCGACCAGGGCGCCGCAGAAGACCGCGACCTCGCCCACGCCCGGGGAGTAGTTGATCTGCAGATAGTTGGCGATGCGGGCGTTGCCGGCGACATAGGTGAAAAGCGCGTACGTCGCGGCGGCGATCGAGGTGGAGCCGATCGCCAGGCCGTCCAGCCCGTCGGTCAGGTTCACCGCGTTCGACACCCCCACCAGCACGAAGATCACGAAGGGGATGTAGAGGATCCCCAGCGACAGGGCGATCTGTTTGAAGAACGGGAACTCCAGCGTCGGGTCGAACTGGTACGGAGGCGGCAGGAAGAGCAGCGCAGCCCCCATGGCGCCCCCGGCCACGATCTGCCCCAGCATCTTGGCCTTCGCGGTGAGCCCCAGGTTGCGGCGCCGCCGGACCTTGAGGTAGTCGTCGAGGAAGCCGACCGCGCCGAAGCCCAGGGTGACCAGGACCACGATCCAGACGTAGAGGTTGGCGAGGTCCGCCCAGAGCAGCGTCGCGACCATCAGGGCCGAAAGGATCAACAGGCCGCCCATGGTCGGCGTGCCCGCCTTGATCTGGTGCGCCTGCGGACCCAGGTCACGGATGTTCTGGCCGATCGACATCCGCCGCAGGGTGCGGATGAACCAGGGGCCCAGCAGCCAGGAGATGAGCAGGGCGGTCACGACCGCCATCGCCACCCGGAAGGTGATGTAGCGGAAGACGTTGAACGCCGCGACCTGGTCCCGCAACGGGTAGAGCAGGTGATAGAGCATCAGCCGTTCCCCCCTCCCTGATTGCTCTCAGAGAGCAGCCGGCGCGTCACCGCGTCGAGCCCTACACCTCGCGATGCCTTGACCAGGACCACGTCGCCCTCGCGCACCTCGCCCGCCGCCCACTCGGCCGCGGCGGCGGCGTCCGGGAACCAGAGGGTCTCCACGCCGGCCGCCTCGGCGCCGGCCGTCAGGTCGCGCGCCAGCTCGCCGACTCCGGCTACCGGCGAGAACCCCAGGCTCGCCGCCCGCTCGCCGCTGTCGCGGTGGAAGCGCGGCCCCTCCGGCCCCAACTCGCGCATTTCGCCCAGCACCGCCACGCGGCGGTCGCCTTTGAGCAGGGCGGCTCCCTCCAGGGCGCGCCCCAGCGCGTCCGGGTTGGAGTTGTAGGAGTCGTCCACCAGCGTGTAGATCCCCCGCGGCCCCGCGACCCGGTGCACCACGCCGCGCATGGCCGCGGGCCGGACCTCCCGCACCGCCGCCGCGATGTCGGAGAGCGGCACGCCGAGCGTGTGGGCGCAGGCCGCCGCCGCCAGGCAGTTCTCGGCGTTGTAGAAGCCGTGGAGCGGCAGCCGCACCTCCTGGACCTCGCCGCCGACCTCCAGCAAGAAGCGACTTCCCACCCCTTCCGGCTCGGTCGTAAGGTCCCGGATACGGACGTCGATATCCGAGTGGAAGCCGTACCAGACGACCCGGTTGCCCTGCTCGACCGCGTGCCGGCGGGCGATCCGCGCCACCTCGGGGTCGTCGGCGTTGGCGACGATCAGCCCGTCTGGCGCGAGCCCCGTCATCAGCTCGGCCTTGGCCTCGGCGATGCCTTGCACGCTGTCGAAGAACTCCAGGTGGGCCGGCCGCACCACCGTGAACAGCGCCACGTCCGGCCGCCCCAGCAGTGAGAGCTGGCGCAGCTCGCCCGCGGTCGACATCCCCATTTCGGCCACCATCCACTCGGTCCCCTCCGGGACGTTGAGCAGCGACAGCGGGAAGCCGTAGAGGTTGTTCAGGTTGCCCGGCGTCCAGTAGGTCCGGAAGCGGGTGGCCAGCATGGCCGCGAGCAGCTCCTTGGTGGTGGTCTTTCCCGCCGAGCCGGTGATGCCGACCAGCCGGCGCGGCAGCCGCTCGCGGATGCTCCGCGTCAGGTCGTGGAGCGCCTTGAAGGTGTCCTCGACCTCGACGACGGTCCACCGGGACGGCCCCTCGACCGGCCGCTGGACGATCGCCGCCGCGGCGCCGCGCGCGAAGGCGTCGCCGACGAAGCGGTGGCCGTCCGTACGCTCGCCGGCGAAGGCGAAGAACAGCTCGCCCCCGCGCACCGCGCGCGAATCGATCGCGGCGCCCTCCCACTCGGCCCGCGGGTCGCCGGAGGCCACCCGGCCGCCGACCGCTTGCGCCGTCTCACCCACGGACAGCCGAGCCAAAACGCTCCTCCAGGGCCAGTCGGATCTCCTCGATATCGGAGAAGGGGAGCCGTCTGTCGCCGATGACCTGTTCCCGCTCGTGACCCTTGCCCGCCACCAGTACGGCCCAACCGGGCCCGGCGCTGTCGATGGCCAGCCGGATCGCTTCGCGGCGGTCGGGCACCAGCTTGTAGCCGGGGTTGCCGCTGGCTTTGAGGCCCTCCTCCACGGCGGCGAGGATGGCGTGCGGGTCTTCGCTCCGCGGGTTGTCGGAGGTGATGATGGGCAGGTCGGCCAGCTCGCCCGCGATCCGGCCCATCAGGGGACGCTTGCCGCGGTCCCGGTCGCCGCCGCAGCCGAAGACCACCGCCACCTTGCCGCCCGCGACCTCGCGCACCGAGCGCAGCGCCGCCTCCAGGGCGGCATCGGTGTGCGCGTAGTCCACGTAGACCGGGAAGGGCTGTCCCCGATCGATCGGCTCCAGCCGCCCCGGCACCGGCCGTTGCGCGGCGAAAGCCCGGGCCATGGCCGCGTGCGGCAGGCCCAGGGCCTCCGCGGCGGCGGCGGCGGCCAGCAGGTTCGAGAGGTTGTAGCGGCCGAGCAGCGGTGAAGCGATCTCGACCTCGCCGCGCGGCGTCACCAGCACCCCGCGGATGCCGGACGTGGTCAGCGCCACGCCGCGGGCCTGGACGTCGCCTCCCTCGCCAAAGGTGAGCGCCCCGGAGATCTCCCCCGCGAGCCGCCGGCCGTACGGGTCGTCCAGGTTGACCGCCGGCCGCGCGCCGGGCTTCAGATGATCGAACAGGCGCCGCTTGGCCGCGAAGTACTCGTCCATGTCGCGGTGGTAGTCGAGGTGGTCGCGCGTCAGGTTGGTGAACACCGCCGCGTCGAACGACACCCCGGCCACCCGTCCCATATCGAGCGCGTGCGAGGAGACCTCCATGGCGACCGCCTCGGCCCCGGCCTCACGCATCCGCCGCAGGGTGCGGAACAGGTCGGAGGCCTCGGGCGTCGTATGCCCCCCGGGGAAGGTGCGGTCCCGGAAGCGGTAGCCCAACGTGCCGATGAATCCCGCGGGGCGGCCGGCCGCCTCCAGCACCGCGGTGATCAGCGTCGCGACCGTCGACTTGCCGTTGGTGCCGGTGACGCCGGCCAGCACCAGCTCGCGGTCGGGATGGCCGTAGACGCGCCCCGCGACCGGTCCGAGCAGCGCGCGCGGGTCCTCGACGGACACCCAGGGCGCTGGAAAACCCGCCGGCGGCTCACCCGGCCCGGCCACCGCCACCGCGCCCCGCTCGACCGCCGTGGGCGCGAACGCCCGGCCGTCGAAGCGCTGGCCGACCAGGGCGACGAACAGGTCTCCCGGCTCGACCGCCCGCGAGTCGTGGGCGACGCCGGTGACTTCCAGATCCAAGCGCGGATCGGGGGCGGTCGTACTACCGAGCAGGTCCCTCAGCTCAGAGAGGCGCATGCGCACCGCCTCCCGCGACCGTGACCGCCGGTACCATCGGCTGTCCGCCCTCGGCCGCGACCTCCACGACCGGCTCCTCGCTCCCCGTCTCGATCTCGACGGGTTCGGCGGGCGCCGGTGGAGCGGCCGTCTCGACATCGGCGAGCAGCACCTGCCCGGGCCAGGCCAGCGGCCGCTCGCGCTCGGGGCGGATCCCCTTGTAGAGCAGCACCTGCTTGGCGATGGTGCCGAAAATCGGCGCCGCGACCTGACCGCCATGGTAGGCGAACCCCTTCGGCTCGGCGACCGCCACCAGCCCGACCATCACCGGCCGCCCGACCGGCGCGAAGCCCACGAAGCTGGGCAGGTAGCCGTTCCGAAGGTAGCCGCCGGGCACCGGGATCTGCGCCGTCCCCGTCTTGCCGCCGACGCTGTAGCCGGCCACCGCGGCGCCCTTGCCCGTCCCTGCTACCACGACGCCCTCGAGCAGCCGCTTGAGCTCGCGGGCCGAGGCGGTCGAGATCGGCTGGCCGGCGACCGGCGGCGCGGGGTGCTTCCTCCGCAGCTTTTCGCCTTCGCCGGACGCCGCCACCACGTGCGGCTGGAGCAGCGTCCCATCGTTCGCCACGGCGGCGACGGCGGCGGTGAGCTGCAGCGGCGTCACCGAGACTCCCTGGCCGAACGAGACGTAGGCCTTGGAGATCGGCCGCCAGCCCTCGACCGGATGGAGGATGCCCCCGCTCTCCCCTGGCAGGTCGATCCCCGTCGGGCGGCCGAACCCGAAGGCGCGAATCGTCTTGTAGAGCCGGTCGTCGCCGACCAGCAGCGCGGTCTTGATCACCCCGACGTTGCTCGACTTCTCCAGCACCTGGGCGAAGGTCAGACGCCCGAACGGCTTGTGGTCGCGGATGCGGATGCCGGTCAGGGTGATGCCGCCCATCTCGCAGTCGAAGACGTCCTCGGCCCGCACCAGTCCGGAGTCGAGCGCCGCCGCCGCGGTGATGATCTTGAACGTCGAGCCCGGCTCGTAGACGTCGGTGATCGTCCGGTTGCGCCAATGGCTCTTCGGGTACTCCGAGAACTCGTTGGGGTCGAAGCCCGGGTAGGAGGCCATGGCCAGCACGCCGCCGGTGGCCGGGTCGAGGAAGACGGCGCTTCCCCGCTTGGCGCCGCGCTCTTGCACGGCCTTGGCCAGCTCGCGTTCGACGATGTGCTGGACCGCGGCGTCGATCGTCAGGTGGAGGTCCTGCCCCGGCTCCGGATCGGCGAAAGCCAGCGCCGACGAGACCACCGTACCGCGGCGCGCGTCGCGCAGCACGGTGCGGACGCCCGGCTTGCCGGTGATTACCGCGTCATAGATCAGCTCCAGCCCGGCGAGCCCGTGGTTGTCGGTGCCGACGTAGCCGAGCACCTGCGCCGCCAGGTCGCGCATCGGGTAGTAGCGCTTGCTCTCCGGCAGGAAGGCGATGCCCGGCAGGTCGAGCTCCCGGAGCGCGTCGGCGACCGGCGAATCGAGCTTCCGCGCCACCCAGACGAACTCGCGGTCGGATGCGAGCTGGCGCGCCAGTTTTGCCTCGTCGACTTCGGGGACGATCCTGGCGACCGCCCGAGCGGTGGCCATCGGGTCCTCGACCTGCGGCGGCACCGCGTAGGCCGAGTCGACCGGCACCGAGACGGCGAGCTCGCGGCCCTGGGAGTCGTAGATCGTGCCGCGCGGCGGGTCCAGGGTGATGACGCGCTGCTGCTGCCGCTCGGCCTTGCCGGCGTAGTGGTCGTACCGCACCACCTGGAGCTGGTAGAAGCGCGCCGCGATCAGCAGCATCCAGCAGGCGCCCAGGGCGATCACCACGGTGAGCCGGGACCTCACGGCAGCTCCTCCCAGAAGATCACCTGCTCCAGGGCGGGAGGCTGCATGCCGAGCTCCTCGATGGCGCGGCTCTCGATGCGCTGCGGGCTCGCCAGGTACGCCGCCTCCAGCCGCAGCTGCCGCTCCTTGCGGGCCAGCTCGCGGAGGTTCCGGTCGCTGGCGTCGATCCGGTAGCCGGTGCGCAGCGCCTCGAGGTGGATCCAGGTATAGCCGAGCAGACCCCCTCCCAGGCTGAGCACGAGCAGCAGGACCACGGCCAGCTCCCGCAGGCGGCGGCGGTCGCGCTCGCGCACCAGATAGGAGTTGACCACCGGACGCCGGACGGCGTAGGCGTACGCGCTTCTCAAGACCTCTACAACCTCCTCGCGGCCCGCAGACGCGCCGAACGCGAACGCGGGTTGAACGCCACCTCTTCCTCCGAGGGGCGGACCGGCTTCCTGGTCAGCACCTCGATCAACTGGCTTTCGGCCCGCGGCCGGCCCGTCACCTCGTCGATGTCGCCGCGCGCCAGGTCGCGCAACGTGTTCTTGACGATGCGGTCCTCCAGGCTGTGATAGGAGATGACGACCAGCCGGCCGTCCGACTCCATCAGCTTCACCGCCTGCTCGATGAAGCCCTCGAGGCCGGCCAGCTCCTCGTTGACTTCGATCCGCAACGCCTGGAACACCCGCGTGGCGGCGTCGATCCGCCCCTCCCGGCCCGAGCCCCCCTTGGCGTCGTCGACCACCCGCTTGAGCTGCCTGGTGGTCCGGAACGGCTCCCTCGCCCTCTCCCGAACGACGGCGCGGGCGATTCGCCGCGCCTGCCTCTCCTCGCCGTAGTCCCTCAGGATTTTTTCCAATTCCCCCTCCGAGCTCTGGTTGACCACGTCCGCCGCGGTCCTCTCCGCGAGCCCCATCCGCATGTCGAGCGGTCCGTCGAACCGGAAACTGAAACCCCGCTCCGCGGTATCGAGTTGCAAAGAGGAGACGCCGAGATCGGCCAGGACCCCTGAAATGACGCGGATGCCCAGCCGGGAAAGAACCTGTTCCAGGTGGTGAAAGTTGGCCTGCTCGAACGACACCCGGTCGCCGAAGACCGAAAGCCGCCGGGCCGCCCTCGCGAGCGCCTCGGCATCGCGGTCGAGCCCGAGGAGCCGGGCCGCCGGAGCCCTCTCGAGGAGAGCCTCCGCATGCCCGCCCAGCCCCACCGTCGCGTCGACGAACAACCCGCCGCGCTGGGGGGCCAGAAACTCCACGGTCTCCGCAGCCAATACGGGGAGATGCTGCGCATCCAAGGGCTCGGACGCCCTCCCTCCAGGCCCTCGGCCCGATTAGACCCCGCGCTCGGACAGGGCGCGGAAGTCGTCCTCCGTAAATGGCTGCTCTTTCAGCCGCGACTCGAACCGCTCGCGGTTCCAGACCACCAGGTGGTCGAGCTGGCCGCTGACCACCACGTCGCCGTTCATCTCCGCGCTCTCCCGCAGGATCTGCGGGATCACCATCCGCCCCTGCCCGTCGAGCTGTACCTGCTGGCCGAAGTAGTTCACCCGCTCCAGGAACCGCACCTTCGTACGGTCGGTCGACGGCATCGCCGCCAGCCGGCCCTCCACCTCTTCCCAGACCTGCATCGGGTAGATCAGGGCCGAATCGCCCTGCACCGAGGTGACGAACAGATCGGCGCCATAACGCTCTTCGATCACGCGACGGAAGTCCGTCGGGATCTTGAGCCTCCCTTTGTCGTCGATCCGAGTTGGAGAGCTTCCACGAAACATGATTCGGCCATCATCCCTAAGGCCAAATCTTAGCAGCGTGCTCCACTTTTGTCCATTTTTTTCCACTGCATTCCACGCTGAGGCCACTGGAGCCCACGAGTGGACCACCACGGTCCACGGGAGGGGGCTCGAATGGAGGCGCGGGAGAAACAAAAAACCCGCCGGACCGGCGGGTTTTTGCAGATTCGATGGCGTCAGGGGTTCAGGAGGCCGCCGGGGGCGGCGGAAGCGGGGGCGGCGTATCGGTGATCGGCTTGGGCTCCGGCAGCGTCCCCGGCCCGCGGTGCAGGGAGGGCTCTCCCGCGAGGGCCGGCTCCTGCGGCACGGCGTTTTCAGTCGTCTCCCCGGCGGCAGCAGGCGCCAGGAGCTCCGCCTCCTGCGGCGTCGCGGTGAGCAGGCGGCGGAACCCCGCGGCTTCCGCCGGGGGATTGGCCACGATCAGCGAACGCTCCTCCAGCTCCTTGAGGTACTTGGGGATCTCCTCGTTGTAGAGGCGGTTCTGCTCGCGCAGCTGGATCTGCTCGGCGACCTCGGCGAAGGGAGGGATGCGCGCCTCGCGGCGCTCCGTCACCTGCAGCAGGTGGAGGCCGCCGCGGCCTTCGACCGGCTCGCTCACGGCGCCGGCCTGGAGCGGCCAGGCCGCGGCCTCCAGGCCGGGATCGAGGTCACCCTTGGAGATCCAGCCGAAGTCGATGACGTTGCTGGCCGTCCCCTGGGCGGCGTGCTCGGCGACGGCGTCGGCGAGCGGCTTGCCGGCCGCGACCTCGCGGCGGATCCGGTCGGCCAGGCTCCGGCGTTCCTCGGCGGAGAGAGCGCTCGAATCGAGCACCACGATTTCGCGGACCTGGAGCTGCTCCGGCAGCCGGAACTGCTCGCGGTTGGCGCTGTAATAGCGGCGGAGGCCCTGCTCGTCGATCTGGATGCGCGGGCGGATCTCGCGGCCCCGCACCTCCTGCAGGCGGATGTTGCCCCGCACCTGCTCGCGCAGCTGCGCCAGGGTCATCCCGGACTGGGCCAGGGCCGCCTCGAGTTGCCCTTCATTCGTCAGCCCCATGCGCTCGCGCATGTCGGCGAGGTAGGCATCGACCTGCTGCGGCGAGACATCAATGCCGAGCTGGTCGGCGCGCGACTGCAGGAGCAGCTCCTCGTACAGGGTGCGGAAGACCAGCTCGGGGAGCTGCGCCATCATACGGCGCCGGTCTTCGGCATTCAGATCGGTGCGCGAGCCGATCTCGCGCATCGCCTCCTGGCGCTGTTGCTGATAGTCGTGCAGCGTCGCGATACGGTCGTTGACCCGGAGCACCACGCGGTTCAGCACGTCGGCCTGGAGTCCGGCCGCGCCGATCGCAGCCAGCAGGAGCAGCGACAGGCTAGCGGCTCTTTTCAGCGTGCTCATCTCGATAGATCCCCTCGTACTCGAACGGAAGATTCCGCCCGTAGACGGTAACAGTGTATTGCCGCCTGGATTCCCGGACCAGCCTGGCGAGCTCCCGGTCGGCCCGCTCGCGGCGCAACCGCCGGCGGATCTCGCCGCGCGCCTGGTCGAGCGGCACCACCTCGGCGGGCATTCGGGCGGTCACTTGAAAGATATGGAAGCCGTAGTCGGCCGGCACGATCCGGCTCACCTCGCCCGGCTGCAAGGCGAAGATGACGTCGGCGAAGGCGGGCGGCAGCTCGTGGCGCGCCAGCTCCCCCTGGGCGCCGCCGGCGCGGGCGCTCGGGTCGCGCGACACCCGCCGCGCCAGCCCGGCGAAGTCGCCGCCAGCGGCCAGCTCCGCGACGGCGCGTTCCGCCGTGGCGCGATCCCCGGTGAGGATCTGGCGCAGCCGGACCCGTTCGGGCCGCGCGAACTCGCCGCGGTGCCCGCGGTAGTAGCGCGCGATTTCCTCCTCTTCCTCCTCGTCCGGCGCCGCGGCGAGGCTGCCGGCGAGCAGCCCGTCGACGGCGCGACGGCCGCCCTGGCCCTGGGTGACGCCGCGGTCGGCGGCCAGCCGCTCCAACAGCTCCTCGTCCAGGAACTGGTCGAAGAGCTGGCTCAGGACGCCGCTCGCCAGCCCGCTCTCGGCGTCTCCCGCCACCCGCGCCACGTAGTCTTCGAACTCGGCGTAACGCACCTCCATGCCGCCGATGCGGGCCGCCGCGTCCGGGGCCGGCGGCGCCTCGCGCTGGCAGCCGGCGGCCAACCCCGCCAGCCCCCAGAGCACCGCGGCGATCGCCCGCGCGGCGGCCTCCCGCCGGGCGCGGCTCATGACGCCAGCGCCTCCAGGGTCTCGCGCGCCACGCCCAGCATCTGCCGCGTGCCGCCGGCAGCCATGGTGAGCACGCCGGTCGGCGAGAAGCTGGCGCCGGGTCGGTTCGACACCATCTCGATCAGCCGCTCGACGTCCACCCGCGCGTCGCGGCGCAGCCGGATGATCAGGTCGCCTCCCTTGCTGGAGATCGACTGCACGCGCAGCGACTCGGCCAGGCGCTTGAGCGCGGCGACCTCGATCAGCGTCGCGACGGCCGCGGGCGGCGGCCCGAAGCGGTCCTGGAGCTCGGCCAGGACCTCGGACTCCGACACCTCGGCGGCGGCGATCTTCCGGTAGATCTCCATGCGCAGGTTGGCGTCCGCCACGTAATCCTGCGGGATCGCCATCGGGACGGGGAGGTCGATGGCGACCGACGGCGCCTCCTCGACCGTCTCGCCGCGCAGCTCGCGCACCGTCTCTTCCAGGAGCTTGAGGTAGGTCTCGATCCCCAGCGCGCCGATGTGCCCGCTCTGCTCGCCGCCCAGCATGTTGCCGGCGCCGCGGATCTCCAGGTCGCGAGCCGCGATACGGAAGCCGGCCCCCAGATCGCTGAACTCGCGCAACGCCGACAGCCGCTTGCGCGCCTGCTCGGTCAGCACCCGGTCCTCGGGTACCAGGAAGTAGCAGTAGGCGAGCTGGCTGCTGCGCCCGACCCGGCCGCGCAGCTGGTAGAGCTGGGCCAGGCCGAAGCGCTCGGCCCGGTGCACGATCATGGTGTTGACGTTGGGGATGTCGATGCCGTTCTCGATGATCGTGGTGGCCAGCAGCACGTCGAACTCGCGGTTGGTGAAGGCGTGCATGCGGCGCGACAGCTCGGTCTCGTCGAGCTGGCCGTGCCCGACCGTGATGCGCACGCCGGGGACGATCTCCTTGAGCGTCCGCAGCATCTCCTCGATCGACTCGACCCGGTTGTAGACGTAATAGATCTGCCCGCCGCGCTCCAGCTCGAGCTCGATCGCCTCGCGCACCAGCTGCGGGTTCCAGGGCAGGATCGCCGTCTCGACCGCCATGCGGTCCTTGGGCGGCGTCTCGATCACCGACAGGTCGCGTACCCCGGCGAGCGACATCTGAAGGGTGCGCGGCACCGGCGTCGCCGACATGGCGAGCACGTGGATGTTCTTCTTGAGCTGTTTCAGGCGCTCCTTCTGGGCGACGCCGAAGCGCTGCTCCTCGTCGACGATCAGCAGCGCCAGCTTGCCGAGCTGGATGTCTTTCGACAACAGCCGGTGGGTGCCGACCAGAATGTCGACCTTGCCTTCCGCCAGCCGCTTCTTCAAGTCCCGCATCTCCTGCGGCGAGCGGAACCGCGAGACCATCTCGACGGTGACCGGGAAGCCGGCGAAGCGCTTTCTGAAGGTCTCGAGGTGCTGGTCGGCGAGGATGGTGGTGGGCGCCAGCACCGACACCTGGTAGCCGCTGTCGACCACCTTGAAGGCGGCTCGCATCGCCACTTCGGTCTTGCCGTAGCCGACGTCGCCGCAGAGGAGGCGGTCCATCGGCCGCTCGCGCTGCAGATCCTCCTTGATGACGGCGATCGCCTCGAACTGGTCCGGGCTCTCCTCGTAGGCGAAAGCGGCCTCGAACTGGTGCAGCATGTCGGAATCGGGCGGCATGGCGGGCGCGCGGGCGACCTGGCGCTCGGCGTAGAGCTTCAGCAGCTCGTCCGCCATGTCGCGCATGCTGTTCTTGACCCGCGACTTGGTGCGGTTCCAGGAGGTGCCTCCGAGCTGGTCGAGGCGCGGCGCGATCCCCTCGATGCCGCTGTACTTCTGCACCTGGTCGATGCGGCTCAAGGGGAGCAGCAGCCGCTTGCCGCCGGCGTAGGAGATCTCCATGACCTCGGTCTGCGCGGCCGCCCCGGCGCCTCCCGCCAGGTCGCGCAGCGCCGGCGGCAGGCCGCCCGCGCCGTCGCCTTAGCCGCCCACCGAGCGCAGGGCCACGAACTGGCCTATGCCGTGGTCGACGTGGACCACGAAGTCGCCGACCTTGAGGTCGCGCAGGCTCGACAGGAAGGGCCCGTAGCGGGTGCGCCGCGCCCGCGGCTGCTGCAGCTTGGCCTGCGGCAGGATCTGCTGCTCGCCGTAGACCGCGACGCCCGCGCCGGGCAGCCGGAAGCCGCGCCCCAACTCGCCCGTCACCAGCTCCACGCCGCCGCGGCCGAGCGGCACCTCGCGCGCTTCGAGCAGCTCCTCCATGCGCCGGCGGTGGGCGGCCGGCACCACCACCAGGCAGCGCTCGCCGCGCGCCCGGGCGGTCGCCACCTCCTGCGGAAAGCGCGGCAGCTGGCCGTGGAAGAGGTCGGTCGGCGCGGCGTGGAAGTCGGCCGTGCCGTCTCCGCCCTCGCGCCCGCCCGTCCCTCCTAGCAACAGGTCCCGCAACCGCAGCCCCGCTCCGTCGAGCAGCTCCCGCACCTGCCCCTCCGGCAGCTCCAGCGCCTCGGGGGGCAGCGCCAGGCGGCTGTGCTCGTGGCGCGCCGTGAAATCGGCCTCGAGCCGCTCGGCGTGATGCGCCACCTCGGCCTCCAGCGCCGTCGGGTCGACCGCCAGCAGCAACGGTCCGGGGAGCACCTCGGCCAGCGTCGCCGTCTCGCGCGCCAGGAGCGGCAGGTAGTTCTCCCAGCCCGGGAAGGAGCCGTGCGCCCGCAGGTCCTCCAGCATCCCGGCTCCCTCCGGACCCAGCTCCGGTCCTCCCTGGGCGGCGAGCAGCGCGGCGAGGCTCGACGCCTCCTCGGGGCCGCCGGGGAAGAGGTAGAGCGGGAGGATGCGGACCGACTCCAGCGTGTCCTCCGAGCGTTGCGACTGCGGGTCGAACCAGCGGATCGACTCCACCGTATCGCCGAACAGATCGAGCCGCACCGGCGCGTCCTCGCCGGGGGGGAAGAGGTCGAGGATGCCGCCGCGTACCGCGAAGTCGCCGACCTCGTAGACCAGGTCGGTGCGCCGGAAGCCGTAGCGCAGCAGGTGGGGGGTCAGCTCCTCCAGGGGATGGTCCTCGCCCGGGCGGACCGTGAGCACCGCGGCGGCGAAGTCGCGGCGCGGCGGCAGGCGGCGGAACAGCGCCCGCGGCGTCGCCACCACGGTCGAGGCGCTGCCCAGGGCGATGCAGTCGAGCGCCGCCGACTCCTGCGCCCGTACCAGCAGCGAGACCTCGGTCTCCTGGTAGGGGGTGAGCGACGGCGCCGGGAAGTAGACGACGCTGTCTTCGCGTCCGAAGAGCCGCGCCGCCTCGATCCAGGCCAGGGCGTCCGCCTCGCGCGGCACGACGACGAGCAGCGGCCGGCCGAGGTCGCGCGCCAGCAGCTCCCCGACCCAGGCCGCCGCCTGCACCGGCAGGCGCACCACGTCCCTGGCCCCCGTCAGGAGGGATTTGTAGGGAGCGCTGGCGCGCAGGTTCCGCGACAGCTCCTGCTGCCAGGAGCCCGTATCACCCCGATCCGTCATGGCGCGAAGTTTATCAGTGGGCCGCGCCGGCTCCTCGCCGTCCCCGGCCACGGGAAACGTTGTGCTAGGCTCGGTCATCCGATCGATTTGACCCGCGATTGAACCTGGAGGGGATACCACATATGCCGATCCGTTACCCGCAGGAAGCCGTGCTGCGCGATGGGACCCGCCTGCTCATCCGCCCTTTCACCGCCAACGACGTCGACGCGCTCTACGAATTTTTCCTCCGCCTCCCTAGCGAAGTACGCCGCTTCGCCTGGGACCGGATCGACAACCGGGCCCTGGTCGAGAGCTGGGGCCGCGAGCTCGACTATGCCAAGGTGCTGCCGCTGCTCGCCTTCGACGGCAACCAGATCGTCGCCGACGCCACGCTCCACCGCCGCGACAGGAGCCCCCTGCGCCTGGTCGGCCGCATCAAATGGCTGATCGACCCCAAGTTCCGCGGCCTCGGACTCGGCACCTTGCTGGTCAACAACTTCATCTCCACCGCCCGCTACGACGGCCTGCGCCATCTCACCTGCATGCTGATCTCCGACCTCGAGGCCGACGCGGTCCAGACGCTCTCCAACCTCGGCTTCGAGGGCTACACCATCCCGGGCTACGGCACCGACCCGGACGGCAGCCAGCACGACATGATCAAGATGGTGCTGAAGCTCTGACGATCGCATGAACCTCGCCCATCGATGGCGCCCTAGCCCTTGTCCCGGCTGTGCGCGTGGGCGGGCGGGGAGGTCGCCTCGACCGCCTTGAAGCGCTCCAGAAGGCGGTAGCGGTGCTCCGCCCCTTTGGGTACGACCCAGGAGTTGCCCGGCTCGAGCAGCACCATCTGCCCCTCGATGTGCAGCTCCGCCCGCCCGGCGAGCACAAAGCCCACGGTCTCGTAGTCGCGCCGGCTCGCCGGCTTCTCCTTCTCCTGCCCGGGCTCCTCGTCCCACAGCCGCATCGCGACCGATACACCCGAGGCGAGGTATTCCTGACCCAGTTCCCCCGAGGGGGAGAACCGCGAGTCGATCTTGATCACGGTGGTATCGCGCGTAGTGGTCTCACTCATGCCTTTCCTCCTTGGAGCTCCTGCCCTGCGTTGCTATCTGCACGAGCGTTGCCAGCCCGCCACGGCGGGTCCAGTCTTGACCCGCGGTTCGCGCCTGACCCGTCCAGCTGGTCAAAAACGAGCCCTCCATCCAGGCGCCGCAAATTTCAACTCCTTGGAAGACAATGACTTGCCTCTGGCGCGGAGGCCGGCCCGCACCTTGCACGCGTGAAAGCCGTCGTACCAGCAAACACGGCAGGGCAACCTGCCGCGCTGCGATCCAATGTGGTGCTCCCCTTGGGAGGGCTGCCGCCGGGGGTCGGTTCACGGCCCTCGGCGGTGGTCTTTTTCACACGGCACGCTCTGTGCACTTCCCGGATGCATCTTACGGGGCCATGAGGCTCCGCACCGACGGAACGGGAGGACGACAGCGCGATGATCCTACTGACCAAAGCCGAGGACCTGATCCTGGTGCAGTTCGCGGAGGCCAAGGGGGAGCGGGTGGGGGCCAAGCCCGGCGACACCATGCCCGCCGCTTACTTCAAGAAGCTCGAAGAGATCACGCCGGGGATCGAATTCGAAGGGGTGATCGACACCCTGCTTGCCAGGAACCTTCTGAAGAAGGACGGGGACGACTATGTCCTCACCCAGGAGGGATACGACTACCTCTACACCGCGGAGGGCCGGCGCATCGACGAAGGCTAGCCCGGCCTCCCTCGAAGCAAGCGCCTCCCGAGCCCCTGGCCGTTATAGGATCGGGGGGCACTACTTTTGAGGGACTCGGGTTGGACGACATCCGTAACTTCTGCATCATTGCCCACATCGACCACGGCAAGTCGACGCTCGCCGACCGCCTTATCCAGCGTTGCGGCGGCGTCGAGCTGCGCGACTTCCGCGACCAGATCCTCGATTCGATGGACATCGAGCGCGAGCGCGGCATCACCATCAAGAGCAACACGGTGAGCCTGCTCTATCGCGCCGCCGACGGCCGCGACTATCACCTGAACCTGATCGACACGCCCGGCCACGTCGACTTCTCCCACGAGGTGCGGCGGTCGCTGATGTCCTGCGAGGGCGCCCTGCTCCTCGTCGATGCCTCCCAGGGCGTCGAGGCGCAGACGGTCGCCAACCTCTACCTCGCCCTGGAGTACGACCTGGAGATCGTGCCGGTCATCAACAAGATCGACCTCCCCTCGGCCGAGGTGGAACGGATCCGCGAGGAGATCGACGCCGACCTCGGGCTCGACCCGTACGAGGCCGTGCTCTGCTCGGCCAAGCAGGGGATCGGCATCGACGACGTGCTGGAGGCGATCGTCAAAAAGCTGCCGCCGCCCTCCGGCAGCGCCGACGCGCCGCTGCGCGCCCTGATCTTCGACGCCCAGTACGACCCCTACCGCGGCGTCGTCCTGCTCTGCCGCATCAAGGAGGGCACCGCGCGGCGGGGCCAGAAGATCCGGCTGCTGCACACCGGCGCCGACTACCATGTCGAGGAGGTCGGCCTGCTGCAGCTCAAGCGGGTCGAGACCGGCGAGCTCGCCGCCGGCTCCGTCGGCTACCTGATCGCCGGCATCAAGGCGGTCTCCGACATCAACGTCGGCGACACCGTGACCGACGCCGACCGCCCGGCCCCCGAGCCGCTGCCCGGTTACAAGGAGGCCAAGCCGGTCGTCTTCTCCTCGATGTACCCGATCTCCACCGACGACTACGAGGACCTCGCCAAGGCGCTCGACAAGCTCAAGCTCAACGACGCCGCCCTGACCTTCCAGAAGGACTCCTCGACCGCCCTGGGCTTCGGCTTCCGCTGCGGCTTTCTCGGCCTCCTCCATCTGGAGATCGTCCAGGAGCGGCTGGAGCGCGAGTACGGGCTGTCGTTGCTCCTCACCGCGCCGTCGGTCCAGTACGAGGTGACGCTCAGCAGCGGCGAGGTCGTCTGGATCGACAACCCGAGCCTGTTCCCCGACCCCGGCGCCATCGACCTCGCCCGCGAGCCCTACATCAAGGCCTCGATCATGATCCCCGAGCGCTACCTCGGGGTGGTCATGGAGATCTGCCGCGAGCGGCGCGGCGCCAACACTCAGTTCGAGTACCTGGCTGTCGGCCGCCTGCAGGTCACCTCCGAGCTGCCGCTCGCCGAGATCCTGTTCGACTTCTACGACCGGTTGAAGACCGTCACCCAGGGCTACGGCTCGTTCGACTACGAGCTGACCGACTACCGCGAGACCGACCTCGTCAAGGTCGACATCCTGGTCAACGGCGAGCGCGTCGACGCCCTTTCGCAACTCGCCCACCGCGAGAAGGCCCGGCCGCGGGCCCTCCAGTACTGCGAGCGCCTGGCCGAGACCATCCCGCGCCAGCAGTTCAAGATCGCCATCCAGGGGACGATCGGCGGCAACGTCATCGCCCGCACCACCATCAACGCCTTCCGCAAGGACGTCACCGCCAAGTGCTACGGCGGCGACATCACCCGCAAGAGAAAGCTCCTCGAGAAGCAGAAAGAGGGGAAGAAGCGGATGAAGATGGTCGGCTCCGTCGAGATCCCGCAGGAAGCTTTCCTCGCCGTCTTGAAGACCGACGCCGGCTCCTGACGCCGCCAGGGGAAACCGGCGCGTTCCGGGTCGGTCGCGGCACCTCAAGGAGAGAACGTCCGGGAGACGACGGCTGCGAGGGTCTCCTCGAAAGGAGAGGGAATGTCTGTCAGGCATGTGCTTTCAATCGCCGATCTGGGGACCGAGACCCTGACCCGGCTGGTGGATGACGCCGTGGCGATCGCGCGCGGCGAGTGGAAGGAGCGCCGCCCGTTGCGCGACAAGGTGGTCGGGATCTACTTCCCCGTCACCTCGACCCGTACCCGTACCGCCTTCACGATCGGCGCGATGAAGCTCGGCGCCTCGACCATCGCCTATGGCCCCAAGGACCTCCAGATCGTCACCGGCGAGACCATCCAGGACACCGCCCGGGTGCTCGCCAACTACATGGAGGTCCTCGTCATCCGCACCAATGGCCCGATCGAGGAGCTGCAACAGCTCTCCGAGCAGGGCCGGATGTCGATCATCAACGCGATGACCGACAACGAGCATCCGACGCAGGCGCTCTGCGACCTCGCCGCCTTGAAGGAGGCGCTCGGAAGGCTCCAGGGGATCCGGATGTTGTACCTGGGAGAGGGCAACAACACGGCCTCCGCCCTGGCTCTTGCCTTCGGCTCGATGCCCGACATGCACCTGACCCTCGTCACCCCCGAGGGGTACGGCCTGTCGCGGGACCTGATCGCCCAGGCGCAGAGGCTGGCGAACGGCAACGGCTCGGCCGTCGAGCAGCACCACAACATGGACGCGCTGCCGAAAGACGTCGACGCCGTCTACACCGCCCGCTGGCTGACCATGGGCGTCAAGAAGGACGACTCCAGCTGGGTGGACAAGTTCCGCCCCTACACCATCACGCCGGAGGTGATGGCCCGCGTCTCCAAAGAGGGGACCATCTTCCTCCACGACCTGCCGGCCATGCGCGGCTACGAGGTCGTCGACGAGGTGCTCGATGGACCGCAGAGAATCGCCTTCCGGCAGGCCTTTCACAAGATGACCAGCGCCATGGCCGCGCTCAACTGGTGCGCCGGCGAGCGCGCCGGCGAGCGATAACCGCCTCGGCCTGAAGGGACGGGAATGGCGATTGCACGAGATCTGACTGACATGCCTGAGGAACCCGCGCCGCTCGTCATCCCCGTCTTCCCGCTGACCGGCACCCTGCTGCTCCCGGGCAACCTGCTGCCGCTCAACGTCTTCGAGCCGCGCTACCGCAACATGGTGGCCGACGTCCTGGAGGGGGAGCGCCACATCGGCATGATCCAACCCCTGGTGCCGCACCAGGACAACTGGCCGGCGCTGGAGCCGCCGGCGGAAAACCCCGAGATCTACAGCGTCGGCTGCGTCGGCCGGATCGACCGCTGCGAGCCGCAGCCGGACGGCCGTTATGAGATCGTGCTGCGGGGGGTCAGCCGCTTCCGGGTGCGCCGCGAGCTGCCCCTGGCGCGCGGCTACCGCCGGGTCGAGGCCGAGTACGCGGAGTTCCCGGGCGACTTGATCGAGCCGGCGACCGTCCTCTCCCCGGCGCGGCTGCTGGCCGCCGTCCGCTCCTTCGGCGAGGCGAACGGCCTGGAGTTCGACCTCGACCTGCTCTCCTCGATCCCGGGGGTGACGCTGCTCAACGGCCTCGCCGCCGCGCTGCCGTTCCGGCCGGCGGAGAAGCAGGCCCTTCTGGAGGCGCCGGGGCCGGCGGAAAGAGAAGAGCTCCTTTTAACGTTAATGGGAATGGGGCTCGAGCCCTCGACGCCCGAGGAGTACTACTCGCCCCCCACCGTCCACTGATCCTGAAACCGATCCTGAGGAGACCCCGGCCATCTCGAACCACATTGAAGGCGACACCCGCGGCATCAAGGCCTCCGACCTTTCCGCCCTCGAACGCACCTACCGCCGCCGCGTCGATCCGCGGCAGGTGGTCTCCCCCGAGCTGGCCCGGCACCTGACCGAAACCTCGCGCCGGCTCGGCCGCCAGGTGGGCGTCCTGCTCGGACGCGACGGCATCATCCGCAACGTCATCCTGGGCGACGCC
>JBKKAU010000940.1:0-1210 GCA_046714475.1 Thermoanaerobaculia bacterium | reverse complement strand
ACCTGCGGCAGGCGCGCCGGGCCGAGCGGCCAGTACGGCTCGAGGACCTGCATCGGCTCGCCGTCCGCGATCACGAAGACGGTCCGCAGCGCCTCGTGCCGCCGGACGACCTCGTCCAGGGCCGCGGCCAGGGCGCCGGCCGCGAGCGGAGCGCTCCCCCGGACGCGGAAGTAGGCGGGCACGTTGTAGAGCGCCGAGCCCGGCTGCAGCCGGTCGACCAGCCAGAGCCGCTGCTGCGCGAACGAGGCGGGCGAAGGCTCCCCCGCCACCCGCGGCTGTGGCGCCAGCGGCGGCTCGCTCGCGTGGCGCGCCTCCTCGATCTGGCGGGCGAGCCCCTCGAGCGTCGGCGCCGCGAACACCGCCCGGACCGGCAGGTCGACCTCGAACAGGTCGCGGACCCGCGCCACGAGCTGGCCGGCGAGCAGCGAGTGGCCGCCGAGGTGGAAGAAGTCGTCCCGGGCGCCCACCCGCTCGACCTTGAGCAGCGACGCCCAGAGGCCGGCCAGCACCTCTTCGACCGGCGTCCGGGGAGGAGCGTACTCCTCCGCGTCGCGCGCCACCGCTCCCATCGTGGCGAGGTCGACCCGGGCGAGGGCGAGGCGGTCCACCTTGCCGCTCGGGGTGAGCGGCAGCAGCCCGTCCAGAAAAAAGAAGGTTGCCGGCACCATCGGCTCGGGCAGCGACTCCAGCAGCCACTCGCGCAGCTCGTGGACCGAGGGGGGCGGAACGCCCGGCGAAACCACCAGACAGGCGGCGAGGAGGCGGTCTCCGTCAACTTCGCGGACCGTCACCACCGCCTGGTCCACCGCGGGATGGGCGCGGAGCGCGGCCTCGATCTCCCCGGGCTCCAGGCGGAAACCGCGGATCTTGAGCTGAGAGTCGGCGCGCCCCAGAAGCTCCAGGTGCCCGTCGGGGCGTACGCGGGCGAGGTCGCCGGTGCGCAGCCGGCGCGCTCCGGTCTCGCCGTGACGGGGGGTGGAGGAGGGGTCCGGCCGGAACCGGTCGGCGGTCAGGCCGGGCCGGCCGAGATAGCCGCGGGCGAGGCCGGGGCCGCCGAGCCAGAGCTCGCCGGCCAGCTCGGGGCGCGGGTCCGCGACCTGTTCGAGGGCGACCGGCCGGTCCGGGCGGTGTTCGCGGCGCCGACGCTCGAGGGGCTCGCCCGCCAGATCGAGGAGGCGCGCCACGCGAGCGAGCCGCCGCTGGCGCCACA
>JBKKAU010000939.1:0-9757 GCA_046714475.1 Thermoanaerobaculia bacterium | reverse complement strand
GGCGACTCACACTGACGCTGAACGCCAACAAGGCTGTTCGGCATGATTTATTGCATTACAGATGTGCTCTTGAGGAAGCCGCCTGAACCCCAGAAGACTAAATTTTTTTGCAACAACCGGGTCAACTCTTCGGGGAAGAGGCGTATCCTCCCCGGCGCTCACTGATCCTCGAACACTACCGGCCTCACCCAATGCCGCCGGTAGTACTCCTCCACCTTCTGGAAGAGACCGGTCACCGCCCTTCCCTGCGCGAGGGCATCCTGGAAGACGAGCCACGCGGCGAGAGCGTCCCGGTGCAGGCCCCAGTTCGCCATGATCGAGTAGCACTGGGCCGCCAACTCCGCCGCCCGGGCCGGCTCGCCTTTCTTCACCAGGACCTGCGCCAGCTCGATCGAAACCAGCACCACCTCTTGATGGAGATCCCTGGCCCGAAACTCGTCCCAGAGGTGGCCGAAGATGCTTTCGGCGGAAGAGAGATCTCCCAGGCAATGCGCGATCTTGCCCTCCACCCAATGGAGGCGCAGTTGGGTCAGCTCGTCATGAAACTGCCTATAGAGAGGACGTGCGCGTTCAAGGACAGTAAGCCCCTCCTCGGGATGGCCACTGTCGCTAAGGAACTGGGCAAGGGCGTGCTGCGCGCAGAGATTGAGCCGTGGCTCTCTTTGAGCGTCAACCAACGCAAGAGCTTTACGAATGTGGTCAATGCCGCGCTCAGGCTCGACGTGCCCGATGATCTCGCCTATCTTAAGGAGCGTTCGTCCTTGGCGATGAGTGTCCTGCGCCTTCCGGTACGTCTGAAGGGCCTCTTCGAGAGCGGACTCCGCCACTTCGAATTCCCCGATGTCCTTCATGTAGGAGGCTTCAAGAGTGGTGACATGAGCAGCCTCGATGGGATCACCGGTTCCCTGCTCGATCATCCGCCAAGCCTCGTTGAACGCCTGGCGTGAGCCCTCGAAGTCCTCCGCGATCCGCTTCACGTTCCCGAGAGCCGCCCAGGCACCAGCCTGGAGGTCCGCGATCCTCTCCTTACCGACCTTCGCAGGGTCCAGCCGGCCCGCCACCAGGATCGCGAGGCTCACGATATCCACCGCCTCCGCGGGTTCCGTACGCAGATACCAACGGCTCGCTTCCAGGAGCCGGTCGTAGAGGCCCCAGGTATGAAAGCGTGGATCGGACTCGACCAGGGCGAACCGCTCCTGCGGGGTCAGCGCCTCCAGAGAGGTCCACTGGCCCCACCCGCGCAGCCGCCCGAGAGCGAGCTCACGCTCAGCCTCTGTGGCGTGCGCGAGAGCCCGGGCGAAGACCTGCTCGTAGGCCCCCTCCTCGTCCGAGGTTCCAGAACTGACGGCGAGCCGATGCGCGAGGCCGGTGCAGGCCGGGCAACCGCCGAGCAGATGGCGCACCACCTGCCCGGCCTCCCTCTGCGTAACGTCCGTCCGAAGAAACCGCTCCATGAGCCCTTCCGAGACGTGCCACTGCGCCATATCTCTCCCCTCCTGTTCTCTGTTCGCGTGACTCCTCTATAGGAGAGTTGCCGCAGAGGTGCTTTTGGAGACAAAAAAACCGCCGGACTGTGGCCGACGGCATCGGAGGAGGAAAGGCGGGGCTTTTACGGCTGCCCATCCGGGTCGATCGTCGAACGGCCGTCGGTCTCACTTCCTTCCGTTGCGCCCGTACTCCCGGAGGAGTCCGTCGTGGGCGCGGGATCGCCGTTGGGGTCGATCGTGCTGCGTCCCTGGTCGAAGGAGATCAGGTCCAGGAGCCCTTGCCAGAAGGAGGCGACGAGACCCGGGAGGTCCGGCGTCCGAGAGGCGGGCGTCAAGCCGCCGGCGAAGGCCGGAGAGGCGGCCAGGAGGACGGCCAGGAGGAGCGCGGAGAGACGGAAGCAGGCTGGACGGTTCATCGAGAACCCCTTTCAGGGCGGCTTCCACTTCCAGTCCCCCGATGGGACGAAGGGGCCCCCCACTCTTAGAAGTGTGGGGGAGAACCGGGAACGGCCGGAAAGATGCCCCGTCCCTCCAAAGGGGAGGGCTCGGAACGCAGGGGGAGCCTCGGGAATCAAAGGGCAGCCCCCGAAACCTCAGGGACGGCCCTCGGAACCTCGGGGACGCCCCCGTCCCCCGCGTGTCCGGCACCCGTCCCCGAAGATTGAGAGGTCGCCCCACGTTCCCGAGGGCCGCCCCCTGGTTGCGGAGTTGCCGCCCTCCGCTCCGGCGCAGCCGCCCCACGCGATGCGGGGGAAGCCCCCCACCAAGCGGCATTCCTGGGAGCGGCAGAGGACGAGTAGAATCCGGGTATGGAACGGAGCGGCGATTGGCTGGCCCAGGCCCAGAGAGACCTCGAGAAGGCGCGCCTAGACCTGCGGCACGAGTACTTTGAGTGGGCCTGCTTTACAGCCCATCAGGCGGCGGAAAAGGCGGTCAAGGCCGTGTTCCAGGCCCGAGGCACCTCCGTTCGGGGACATGCGCTGCTGCGCCTGCTCCAGGATCTGGAGCCCCAAGTCCCGGTCAACGACGATCTGAAGCACGCGGCGCGGGTGTTGGACCGCTACTACATCGAGGCCCGCTATCCGAACGGCTTCCCGAGCGGATCCCCTATGGAATACTTCGACGCACAGTTGGCGAATGAGGCGGTCGATGCTGCTCAAGAGATCCTCCGGTTCTGTACAGATCACCTCGGTTGACCATCCGGCGCTCCTGAGGGCTCTGCGGGAGCGGGCCGAGCAGCTCGGCCACGAGCACCCGGAGATCCGCGAGGTGCTCCTCTTCGGTTCCTTTGCGCGGGGAAACTGGACACCGGAGAGCGACGTCGACCTGCTCCTGACCGTCGACGAAACGGACGTGCCGTTCCTGCTGCGGGCCGATCCCTACCGGGACCGGTTCGCCGACCTCCCCTTCGACGTCTTTCCCTTGGTCTATACCCGGGAAGAGCAGGACGGGATGCTTCGGAGCGGGAATGCCTTTCTCCGCTCGGCTCTCCAAGACGCTGTCTCCCTGTACCGCCGGGATCCCGGTGACCGGGCGCGATGAATCGCGCCCCTACATGGGCAGTTGGCGCGTCAACGAGCTGTAGGGGCGCCATTCATGGCGCCCTCTGGGGCCACCCGAGCCTCCGCCTCCATCTCCCGGTACACCCCATCGATCCGCCCCTGGACCTCGATCGTCCGCAGCAGGGCCGTCGCCGTCTTGCAGAAGGACTGCATCTCGCCTGACATCAGACGCCGGCCGGCGCGGGCCTGGAGCCAGCGGTCGAGGACCTGGTAGCCGCCGATCCGGTAGGACCAGACCTCGGGTGGGATGCCGTCGAACCCCTGGCCCTCTTCGTTGATCCGGACGCGATGCGCCATCGGATCGTACCGGCGCGCGCCCTTTATCTTGGTCACCTTGTCGCTCCCCGGACTGATCCGGGCGATGGGAGCGCCCAGCCGCTCGGGACGGTGCAGGTGGAGGCCGATCAGCTCCTCTCCCAGGGCGGCCAGTTCGGTAAAGACACGGCGGTCGCGAGGGAAAGGGATGCGCGGGAAGTCGCCCTGGAGGAGCGGGGCGTACCTCTCCCGGTAGGACGGACTGAAGAGGACGGCGTAGACGTACTCGCAGATCCTTTCGGGCTCGGGGGGCTCCCCGTGGAGCCGTTCCAGGAACCTCGGCAGGGCCGGCGAGAGGTTCGGGACGCGGTCCTCCCGGCGGAACAGCCCTTCGGGAGCGGCGGGCTGGAGGTACAACGGAAAGAGATAGTTGATGTCGTAGGCGCTCACCGCCTTGTGGCCGATGATCCGGTCCGTCACCAGGGCGCCCAGGCCTTCCTTGGATTGCCGGGGGACGATCAGCCCGAGGTTGCCGCCGGCGAGCATGTGGCGCATCACGGCCTCGCGGGGCCGCTCGATCACATAATCGGCGTAGAAGACCCAGCGCGGGTCGAAGGGCCGGTAGAGGACCTCGACGATCCGACCCTTCCAGGCTTCGTCCTCCCGCGCCCGCCGCCGCGCCTCTTCCAGCCTCCAACTCCCCGTGTCCCGAAGACCGTACCCCTTGGCGAGGAGATCGAGGGCGGGCCCGGACTGGAGCATCACCACCCTCTTCTCGACCTCCCACCTTTCGAATCCCACCGCGAAGGCGTCCCGCGCTGTGACCACGCCGACGGAGTGGACGGGGAAGATCTCCGGCAGCGGGATCCCGCGCAGGTATTCCTCTTCGAGCCGGACGTCCCGCGGGGAGAACAGCCAGCCGGGGCCGCGGGGCGACAGGGGCGTCCAGGGCGTCGAGTCGACGTCGTGCGCCTCCAGCCAGCGGAGCTTGTCGCCGTGGCCGCCGTGGAGGTCGGCGCGCAGGACCCGCTTCGGCAGACCGGGCTTTTTGACCAGCAGGGCAATCGCGATCCCCTGGCGCACGCCGTCGAAGACGTTCTCGTCCGCCGAGCCGTCCGGCGTCCGCTCCCGTTTCTTGATGTTGCCGTGGAGGTCCAGAAGATAGATCTCGTCGAAGGTCTCCAGAAGCGACCGGCGCATCCCCCGGAATGTCGGGTTGTCGAGATAGCCGTGATTGGTGGCGAAGCCGACCACCCCCTGGCCGGCCTGGTCGACTTTCCACTGCGCGAAACGCAGGAACTTGACGTAGTCGTCCTGGAGCCAGCGCGGGTTGGGCTCGCCAAGCGGCATCCCGTCGACCCGGTAATAGCCCTCGTCCCGCCGGCCGTCCGCGGCGGTATAGCCCTCCTTGAGCAGACGGTCGATCTCCTCGCTCGGGTTGGCCGAGTGCCCGGACCAGGGCGGGTTGCCCACCACCACGAACGCCGAGCACCCCTCCGGTACCCCCTTCTTCCACCGGCCGGCCTCGCGCGACTCGCGCGACAGCGACGACATGCCCGGGATCGCGGTCTGGTCGAGCTCGCGGCCGTCCAGCGCGTCGGTCAGGAAGGACCCGAACCGCTGCCCCTCTTCGAGCGGGCAGCCCATCTCCTCCAGGACCAGGTGGGCCTTCAGGTGGCCGATCGCGTACGGCGCCATCATCAGCTCGAAGGCGCGGAAGTTGCGGAGGAGCTGGTCGCGGATCAGCGCCGGGCCGCTGCCGTCGCCGAATACCCGCCGGTGCCCGGCGACGGCGCAGCGCAGCGACTCGATGACGAAGGTCAGCGTCCCGGCGGCGGGGTCGAGCAGGCGGACGCCGGGGTGCGCCAGGCCGCCGGAGAGGCCGAGCCGCGTCTCGAGCAGATGCTGGACCGAACGGACGATGTAGGAGACCAGCGGCTTCGGCGTGTAGTAGACGCCGCGCCGCTTGCGCAGCTCCGGGTCGTAGTGGGCGAGAAAGGTCTCGTAGAAGTGGAGGACCGGGTCCTTGCCCCGGTTCTCCTGGAAGTACCGCCCGAGGATCTCGCGGACCGGCGCCGCGGCGAGGACGCCCGCGAGGTCGTCCAGCACCCAGCGGACCTCCGGCGGCGGATCACCCAGCGAGATGTACTCAAAAACGTCGCGCAGGATGCCGTTGCCGCGCGGGATCTCGCGCCAGGCGCTCCGGCGGTCGAACCCGTCGCGGGCCTGCCAGCGGGCGGCGAGCATGCCGTAGGCGATGGTCTGGGCGTAGAGGCCGGCGAAGTCGCGCCGCGACAGCCCGGCGATCAGGTACTCCGAGAAGCCGCGGTAGAAACCGGCGAGCGTCGAGGCCTCCTCGACGTCCTCTTCCAGGAGGTCGGCGATCCGCGAGGCCAGGATCCGCGCCCGGCCCGCCAGGGCCACGGCCAGCGAGGCGGCGCTCCAGCCGCGCGGCATCCCCTGACAGAAGAAAAGGTCAAGGAGGGCCAGAAGCTCCTCGCCGCCCACCACGTCCGGCTCGTGGTCGAGGCTGGACCCGGGGAGGAGGTCGGCCATGCACCGCGGGGCGATCCGCGCGCGGGCGATCTCCGTTCCGCTCCTGTACAGCCGGAGCTCATGGAAGTCGGTGAGGATCAGGTTGGGGAACGTCCGGAGGTAGCGCTTCACCTGGTCCGACTTTTCGGCCCGGTCGAGGTCCGTCCCCGGCCGTTTCGCCTCGATGTAACCGACGCCGTGCGCGGCATCTCCGAGCCAGACCTGGAAATCGAGGACGCTCCCCTCGGTCCGCTTGGGGATCGTGGTCACGCGGGCTCGCGGCCGGCCGCTGGACGCGGCGTACCGTAGGAGCAGCTCTTCCAGGCTGGAGTAGTAGCTCTCCTCCCGGGCGTCTCCCCGCTGGCCGATCTCGAAGACGCGGCGCAGGTAATCGAGAAGCACGACGGAGCCGGATCGTAGCGTCATCTGACGCTATAGTATCCTGGACTAGAAACCAAAAGACAATGGAGTTGCCCTTTATGGCCATCTTTCTCGACTCGTCCATGGAGGCGTCGCCTCAGAGGGCGCCATGAATGGCGCCCCTACACTGGCTTGCCTTCCTATGTAGGGGCGCGATTCATCGCGCCCTCTCCGTGCCACGAGAACGCTTCCCAGAACCTTGGCGGGTGCTTTTCCGTCTGAAGGTGTGAGGGAAGCGGGCCATGCTCTGGCCGCTCCCCTCGAACCTTCAAGGAGCCCGTCATGAAGAGAGACATCCCGGGCGCGAGAGCCGCGCTCGTCCAGCGTATCCACGCCCTGTTCCTGATCCTCGCGGTTGCCGCCGCCTTCCCCGCTTGGGCGGCCGTTCCGCCTGAAACTGTGGCCGCCATCGACAAGATGCTCGCCGCGTCCTACCCGGCCTCCGAGCCCGGCGCCGCGGTGCTGGTGGCGATGGACGGCGAGATGCTGCTCCGCAAGGGCTACGGCATGGCCGACCTCGAGCTGAGCGTGCCGATCGAGCCCGACATGGCTTTCGAGATCGGCTCGGTCACCAAGCAGTTCACCGCCGCGGCCATCCTGATGTTGGCCGAGCGCGGCCAGCTCCGGCTCGACGACGACATCACCCGACACCTCCCCGACTTCCCCACCCAGGGCCGCAAGATCACCATCGAGCACCTGCTCACCCACACCTCCGGTATCCCGAGCTACACCGGCATCGAGGCGTGGCAGGCGCAGTCGCGGCAGGACACGACGGTCGACCAGCTGATCGGCTTTTTCCGCGATAAGCCGCTGGAGTTCGAGCCGGGCGAGCGGTGGGCCTACAACAACTCGGCCTATGTCCTGCTCGGGGCGATCATCGAAAAGCTGTCGGGCAAGACCTACGAGCAGTTCGTCGAGGAGGAGATCTTCAAGCCGCTGGGGATGAAGGGCTCGCGGTACGGCAGCAAGTCCGAGGTCGTGTCGCGCCGGGCCTCCGGCTACGAGGGGGAAGCCGGCGCCTACCGCAACGCCTCCTATGTCAGCATGACCCAGCCCTACTCCGCGGGCTCCCTGATCTCGACCGTCGACGACCTCGCGGCCTGGGACCGCGCCCTGTCGGGCGAGGCGCTGCTCAAGAAGGCCTCTCTCGACCGGATGTTCACGCCGGTGCCGCTGACCTCGGGCCTGTCCACCCGCTACGGCTACGGCTGGTCGGTCTTCGACTTCGAGGGCCGGAGGGTGATCGAGCACGGCGGCGACATCAACGGCTATGCCTCCTACCTGCTGCGTATCCCGGAGGAGCGCCTGCTGGTCGTGATCCTGTCGAACAACCCCGAAAAGCGGCCGCGGCCCGACATCCTGTCGCTACGCGTCGCCGCCCGGCTGCTGGGCAAGGACCTTGAGAACCGGCCGATGGTGGCGCTCGCCCCGGAGGCGCTGGACGAGTACGTGGGCGTCTACAGCATCGCGGGCGGCGAGGCCGGAGAAACCCGGATCGTGACCCGCGAGGGGGATCGCCTGTTCGCCCAGAGGACCGGCGGCATCAAGTCCGAGGTCCTGGCCGCGGCCCGGGACAACTTCTTCTACAAGGAGTCGGACAACCTCCTGCGTTTCGAGCGCGACGCGCAGGGGAAGGTCACCGGCATGCGGGTCACGCCGCGTTTCGGGCCGGAAGGGACCGCCGTCAAGACCGGCCAGCCGGTCCCGGCCGAGCGCCAAGCCGTGAAGATCGACCCGATCCTCTTCGATACCTACGTCGGGGTCTACCAGCTGGCGCCGGAGTTCGAGATCACCATCAGCCGCGAAGGCGACCGCTTCTTCGAGCAGGCGACCGGCCAGGTGAAGTTCGAGATCTTCCCCGCCTCCGAGACCCGCTTCTTCCTGAAGCAGGTCGACGCCGAGATCGAGTTCGTCCGCGGCGAGGACGGCAAGATCGCCCAGATGGTGCTCCACCAGGGGGGGCGGCGGATGCCGGGGAAGCGGGTGCGGTAGACCCTCTGCCGGCTCAACTCGCTATCTGGACGTAGGGGAGGGGCTTGTCCCCTTCCGGGGGGGGAGAGTCACGCCTGTAGTACTATGCTTGGTGGGCTGATTCAGCCTAATTGGCATAACGGGTTTCCGATGAGCAGCTTCGCAATCCACTACCCGCCCGAAGTCCTTTCGGCTCTTCAACAAGACCCCGAGGAGTTCGAGGAAGAGGCGCGCCTGCTCCTGGCCATCAAGCTCTATGAGACTGGCAAACTGAGCACCGGATTAGCCGCCCGGCTGGCAGGAGTTCCGCGCGCCGCCTTCCTCTTCCTGCTGGGCCGGCATGGCCTCTCTCCCTTCGGCGAGACTCCGGAAGAACTGGAACAGGATCTGGCGAATGCCCGACGGGCCCATCGTCGCGAATAACACACCTCTTGTAGCTCTCTGGACCTTAGGGCGCCTAGACCTTCTACGAGAGCTCTTTGGAGAAGTCCTCATCCCTGAGGCGGTTCAGGCAGAGTTTCTGGCCATCGATCGCGCAGCACGGGAGGCGATGTTGGAGGCCTCCCCTTGGCTGAAAGCCGTCTCCCTCGCCGAGCAGCGCCGCGCTCTCGCATACCTGGGCCTTGATGAAGGTGAAGCCGCCGTTCTCGCCTTGGCCGAGGAGCGCGAGGCGCGCCTGGTCATCATCGATGAGAAGAAGGGACGACGCTATGCGGCAAGAATGGGATTCCCCCTGATCGGGACGGTGGGCCTGCTCTTGCTCGCCAAAGAGTCAGGCCTGATCCGCTCAGTCGCTGTACTTCTCAGAGAGCTGCAGGATGCCGGTATGCACCTTAGTCCTCCCTTGGTCGCTCAGGCTCTCCAGATGGCAGGCGAAGGGGACGAGATCTCGTAGGGAATGGCAGGGTGTAGACGAGTTTCTACCTAGCTATGGGCGCTCTTAACCCTCCGATACCATGCTTCGTATCTCATGTATAGTTGCTATGGCCGTGTTCTCCCCGCGTCGAAGATCTTCTGTTTCAATCCTACGCTCTGCAATCGACACAGCCACCTTAGATATCGTCAGCATCCCGCTGGTTAAAAGCGCCCAAGCGGGCCTGCTAAACAGTGAGACCACGCCACCCGCTGCAGTGACCGCAGCAATAGTCTTCGAATCTAGAACTTCCGAAACCGCCCCAAGAACAGATCTGAATCCGTGCTTCCGCAGGGCCCACTCGTAGTCGTCGAGCTTGACAGCTATTAAATCTGTTGCCTCTGAAACAGATTTACTCGCCAGTGCCTCCTGCATCCAGGCTCGCAAAGCACGATACTTACGTAACGCTTCGACATCCTCCCTGAACTCAAGGATCTGCCGCCATTCTAGATCTTGCGCTGCAACTACGGGTATATTGTTCAGAACAGCCTGATAAGCAACCCGGTTGTTGCAAAAAAATTTAGTCTTCTGGGGTTCAGGCGGCTTCCTCAAGAGCACATCTGTAATGCAATAAATCATGCCGAACAGCCTTGTTGGCGTTCAGCGTCAGTGTG
>JBKKAU010000938.1:0-7223 GCA_046714475.1 Thermoanaerobaculia bacterium | reverse complement strand
AGTCCCGCGGCATCCCCAGGGGCGAGACGCCGACAGTTTTTCAGCCCCCAACGCCTCCAAGGTGCACTCGGTCGACGATTCTTTCACGGACTCTGAGCTCTCGCTCCCGCCCTGGACTCGGCCCCAGCGAGGACGAGGTCCGGGCGGCCCGGAACATGCCGAAGGATCTGGTTGACGCCGAGGGCGAGTACGCCAAAGCGCGAGAGCGGCACCTCGCCTTGCTCGAGAAGGGTTACGACCTCAGGACGGGCGGTATCGCGACCTGGACCCGGGATGAGCTTCATGAGCCCCAGCCCGAGAAGGATACCCAGCAGGAGGAGCTCAAGGACGGCGGAACAGGCCCGACCTCCCGTCGTGACCCGTAGGGCGCCGTCTACGGCGCCTTGCGGTCGAGCTTCTCGGCGATCCACACTTTGATGACGGACTGGCGAGTGACGCCGAGCCGCCTGGCCTCGCGGTCGAGCGACTCGATCATCCAGACCGGGAGGTCGACGTTGACGCGGCGCGCCTCCTGGCCGGGACGGCGCGCGGCCTGGACCCCGGGCGGCTCCCCAATGTAGAGACGCCTCGTGAGGCGTCTCCGGGGCGGTGAGATCCTCCCGCGAGCAAGGACGTGCCGCGGGATCTCTCGCCAGTCCGGGCCGCCTTCCCGATCCGGAGACGCCCCACGGGGCGTCTCTACGACCTCCCTGCGACCTGACTTGTGTATAAGAGGGTGTAGGAGAGGGAGGGGCCGTGGCGAAGCTTCCCCTTCGTCTCGCCCCTCCACCTCGGGTTTCACGTCTTCTTCGCTCGCGAAACGATACCGCGATAAGAACGCCCCGGCCGCGCCCCAAGGGGTCGCAACTTAGTCGGCGGTCTCGAACGAGCCCTCGAAGATCGTCTGGTTGCCGTTCTTCTCGATGGCCAGGACCTCGAAGCCGTACTCCCTGCCGGAGCGGAGGATCTCGGACGGCACGCGCAGGTGGGTCAGCCAGGCCGGGACCTTGATCGACATCTCGACGATGCCCTCCCCCTCCACGATCACCTCGTAGCCAGCGATCTCGACCCCCGCCGGGCTGGTCACCGGCTCCCAGTCGATCACCGTGTTCGCGCGGTCCTGCGGCACGCCCTCCTGCGGCGTGAGGATGTGGGGTGCACCCGGGATGCGGTGGCTGAACCGAGCCTGGGACCGGACCCTCTCGCCGTCCTCCGATCTACCCTCGAAGGTGTAGAGACCCTCCGGGAAGAGCGCAAAGAGCTCTGCGAGCGGCAACTCGGCGAGCGACGGCTCCTCTCCCTCCACGAATAGCTCGCTCAGGCCGATCTCGCCGAGGGCGTTGATGCCGGCGACGTCGAAGATGACCCGGCCCCGGGGATCGGTGATGCGGATCGACTTCCACTCGCCGTCGAGGAAGATGTGGACCCCGACGTCCTGGTCAGTGTCGTTGAACTCGATGAAGATCTTGGTTTCCTCCAGGGTCGCCGCGGCCAAGGGTGTGGCGAGGAACGCAAGCGAAGCGATGACCAGGAATCCCCATACTGCTTTCATGGCGCAGACCTCCTTTTGCGGTTACTGGGCGCCGATTTTCGGCGTCCACCTCCTTAGATGCGCCAGCAGGCAGAATCCTTCGCCGCGATGGACTCAGATCTCCGTCCGGACCGGCAACCCCGCCAGATACACCGCGTTGTAAGCTTCCTGGCCGCATTGGAAGCTTACTTTGCCGCGTTGTAAGTCTCCTCGCCGCATTGAAAGCTTCCTGACCGCGCTGCCACGATCCTGGCCGCGTTGTATGTGGATTCACCGCGTTGATGTCTTACAATGCGGTGAATCTGGGTTCCTTGCCGCATTGTAACTTTTCTGGCCGCATTGGAAGATTTCTGGCGGCGCTGTAATCTTCCTGGCCGCATTGTTGGGCTCCTGGCCGCGCTGTAAGGATCTTCACCGCGCTGTAAGGGGACATTGAGGCTTTTCCGCGTGCTATCTTGCTTCGCAAGACGGTTCACCGCACTGGAACGGTACTTGGAGAGATGGGATGAGCTCGAAGCTGTCGGTCGAGGAGCTGTTGTCCGGTCTGGAGGAGCGCGCGGTCTTTCTGCGTGAGGAGGAGGCGGTCCACGCGCGGCAGGAGGCCCATCACCGCGAGCAGCGGGCTCTCCTCTCGGCCGAGCTCGAGAAGGTGACGCAGAACCTGGAGTCCCTCCGGACGGTCGTCTCGGCGACGGCGGACCTCGTCAAGGGAAGGAAACCGGCGGCGGTTCCCGATCTCCCGCCTCCGGGCCGTCTGATGGTCGGCAAGCTGCTGTGGATGGTCGTCGGGGACGGGGGCCTGCAGGAGCCCTTCGGCCCGGCCGCGGTGGCGGCGGAGGCCAACCGCCGCTTCGCCGACCGCCTGCGCAAGCCCATCGACGCGCGGACAGCCTCGGACGTCCTGCGGCGGATGCTCGCCGAAGGCAGGATCCGGCTCGCCCGCAAGGGGAGGGGACCGCAGGGAGCGCTGTACGCCCGGACTTAGGGAGACCCGCGGCATCCTGTACGGGAGAAGATATTTGCAGTAGGCTATGCGTTCACTACTCCCAGGAGAACGCATGAATCTGCCTAAGCTTGCTCGTACCCTAGGTCTCGCCCTGATCGTCTCCACCGCGGCCATGACCTCGTTCGCCGCTCCGCCGGCCCCGCCGCCCTGCAGCTGCGAATACTGCTCCACGGTAAGCACCAACAAGCGCTGCACCCTGGACGGCAATACCATTTCCTGCGGCACCTTTCTCTCTTTCACGACCTGCGGGCCTGTAGGGTAGTGCCCAACGGACAGCCCCGCTGATGCACCGGGGAGCCGTCCCGTCCGGGGCGGCTTCCCCTTCTGCCCGTCGAGCCCGCGGAAACAACGGATTCCCAGGTACGCCGGTTGCGTCCGGCGAAGTGGCCCCCGGCCGAGGCCGGGGGCTCGAGGACGGGTACCGTGGGTATGGGGCCTGCCGACGCGAAGGGACCGGTGAGGCTGTGCCTCCTATCACCTCCTGTTGAAAAAGATCTGAAGGCTCGAGAGCCCTCACTAATAAGAGGTGCCGCTCGGAGGATTTTGGGGGCGTCCGTGAGAGCCCGCCCCTACACCATGAAGCCAGGTTTTGTTCGTGGCGGTCAGCGCCGCCGGCGCGGCGGGTCGTCGTCGTACGGCTCTTCGTAGCCGCCGTCGCGCTCGTCCTGGTCGTCGAACCGGATGCCCCGGCGGGACATCAGGCCCTTGAGGCGGTTGTAGAGGTTCTGGCCGAGCAGCGACTGGGCCGTCTCGGAGACGTCCTGAAGGACGACGCGCAGGTCCTCGGAGCCGCTCCAGTGTTTGCGGGCGTACGGCTCGAGGTCGCCGCCGAAAGCCTGGGAGAGGACCGCCGTCGCCAGCACCAGGTCGTCCATGAAGCCGACGCCGCCCAGGAGCATTTCGGGCAGCAGGTCGGCCGGCAGCACGAAGTAGGCGAGGGCGCCGCCGATCATGGCCCGGGTCGAGCCGGGGACCTCCTTGTCCAGCGCCAGCCGCGCCAGCAGCATGAAGACGTCCGGTACCAGGAGCAGCGTCCGGACCGCGGTCTCGCCCAGCTTGCCGCCGCGCTTCTCGACCGTCTTGATCATCTTCTCGCGCAGCCGGTCGTAGAAGGAGAGGAGGCCGCTGCTCGGCATGTCCTTGCCGCCGGAGGCGAAAGCGGCCTCGGACTCCTCTTCGGCCCGCGCCGTGTCGAACGACTCCAGGTCCTCGGCCACCGCCGCCGAGAGCTCGTCGGAGAGCGGACGGCTGACGGGCTCGTCCGTCGTCGAATACTTGTCAGGCATGTGGATCCCCTCGAATCGGATGGAAAGGGGGCAGCGGGAGACTGCCTCCGCTTAGTTTACGTTCAAGCGGCGTGCCATGGGAGAGGGCGCGATGAATCGCGCCCCTACAAAGGCAGAGGAAGGGGCTGACAGGGCTGTAGGGGCGCCATTCATGGCGCCCTGGTCAGGGCGTGGCGGGCCGCAGCCGGCGGCGCTCGCGGAGGATCAGGCCGAGCAGGAAGCCGGCCGCGAAGCCTCCCAGGTGGGCGGCGTTGTCGATGCGGGGCATGGAGAAGCCGAAGACGACGTTGATCCCCGCCCAGAGCACGAGCTGGCCGAGCAGCGACTTCGCCCCGGCGTTCAGGACCTCCCGCCGCCGCAGCAGAAAGGCGATCAACCCTCCCAGGACGCCGAAGATCGCCCCCGAGGCGCCCACCGAGAGGCTCTCGGTGAAGAAGACGCTCGCCAGCGATCCCGCGGCGCCGGCCAGGAACCAGGTGAGGAGCAGCCGCGTCGAGCCCAGCCAGGACTCGAACAGGCTGCCCAGCTGGTAGAGCGCCCAGCCGTTCAGGAACAGGTGCGCCAGCCCGCCGTGCAGGAAGATGCTGGTGATCAGCCGCCACCACTCGCCGTCCTGACGGACGCGCTCGGGCTCGTTCGCGCCCAGGTCGATCAGCACCTCCTCCTCCGGCGCGCCGCCGGCCGACGCCCTCACCTGCAGCCCGAAGCCGATCGCGATGGCGATCAGCAGCAGGAGGGTGACCGGCGTGGAACGCGAGAGGAGGGCCATGGGGGGCGGAGGCGGCCTCAGCGGGGTGCGCTAGCCAGGTAGGCGTCGATCCGCCGGCGCTCGTCGGCGGTGAGCTCGGCGTTTTCCAGGAGGTAGCTCTCCCCCGGCTCCGGCAGCGGCACCTGGGCGGTCGACAGCGACCGCTCCAGCGCTCCACAGTCCATGCCGGTGAGGAGGGCGGCCCCCTCGCAGAGGGCGACGACGTCGCCCGCGAGGTTGCTGCGGATGCGCACCGGGACCTGCTTGGGGAGCTGCTCCGGCGTCACGAGATAGCCTTCGGCGGTCTTGCGGATGCGCACCCGCCCTTCGATCGTCCGGCTCTGGGCCGGGACCTGGACCTCGTCCTGGAAGCGTCCGCCCATGCCGGCGACGTCCACATCCGCGATCAGCCAGCCGGTGCCGGAGATGTCCAGCCGCAGCTCGGCGCTGTGGCTCCCCCCGGGGCCGGGCTCCAGCCGCAGCAGGTGGTCGCGGATGGTCAGCGTGTGGCGCGGCGAGGAGAGCTTGATGGTCGCCGCTCCCTGGCGGATGGGCTCGATCTCGGAGACGACGTTGCGGTAGTCGCGGTTCAGCCGCTCGAAACGCAGCGGCCCGGGCGCAACTCTCGCCGGGGTCGCCGGAGCGGAGGGGGCCTGCCCGACGCCGGGGCCGCCGGCGAGGAGGAGCAGGAGCAGGGGGGTGAGGGCTTTCATAGTCTCAGGGATAGTATCCGCGCACCGTCCGCGCCTTCAACCCGCGCTTCTTGACCCGCACCTCGACGGGGCGGAAGCCCGCCTCCTCGCCGCGCTCGGTCTGGTAGGCCAGGAGGTAGCGGCCGCGCAGCTCGTCCTCGAGCTGGTCGTAGACACCGGCAAGCTGGTCGGCCCGGTCGATGAAGAAGGCCTGGCCGCCGGTCGTCTCGGCGAGTTGGGTGAGCTTGCCGCGCGCTTCGATACCGAGGGGGCCGATCCCCAGGCCGATCGGGTAGATGGCGACGCCGCTCCTCTGCGCGAACTCCAGCACCCGCTCGAAGGAGGTATGGCTCGACGTGTCCTCGCCGTCGGACAGGAGGATCATGGCGCGCTGCCCCTGGAAGCCGCGGAAGTAATAGAGGGAGGTGACGATCGCGTCGTAGAGCGCGGTCGAGCCGATGGCCTGGAGCCCTTCGAGCGACTTGCCGACCGCCTCGGCGTCGTTGATCGGCGCCATCAGCAGGAACGGCCGGGTGGAGAAGCCCAGGGCGAAGCAGCGGTCGCGCGGCGTCACCACGCTTTCGAGGAAGCCGGCGGCGGCGCGCTGCGCCTCGCTGAGCGAGGAGGCCATGGAGGTCGAGGCGTCGAGCACCAGGCCGATGTTCAGCGGCAGGTTCTGTACCCGTTCGAACTTGGTGATCGTCTGGCGCTTGTCCGCCTCCAGCACCTCGAAGTCGTCGGCGGTGAGCCCCTGGACCGGCCGGCCGGAGCCGTCGTTGACCGCCGTATACAGCTCGACCAGGTGGACCTCGACCTGCTCGAAGTTCTCGGGCGCACGGAGGAAGCGCGTCTCCTCGGCGCGGCTGCCGTCGTCGAGGGTGGCGACCACGGTCAGGTAGACGATCGGCTCGGCGGCCGGGACCTGGACGGTCGTCTCCCAGGGCGGCGCGGTGAGGGTCGCGACCGTGGCGTCGTTCAGGCGCCATTCGACCGATTCGACCCGCCGGTCGTCCGGGGTCGCCACCTGGGCGCGCGCCCGCACCGTCCCCGTCGGCCCTGTCAGCTCCTTGGCGCGGGTATCGGCCTTGGGCTCGACGATTTTGATCTGGAAGGCGCCGCGGGCGCGGTTGAGCTCCACCTCGTCGAAGGCGACCAGCTCGTTGTTCTCATCGTAACCCTCGACGCGGACCACCTGCTCCTTGGGGAAGGTGGCGAGCCGCACCTCGGCCGAGAACGGCGGCCGGGTGCGCGAGACCTGCTCCTTGCCGTCGACCAGGAAGACCACCTTGACGATGCGCTCGCCGTCGACCAGCGGCTCGGCGCGCCAGACCGAAAGGACGACCTCGTCGGGGGGCGGCGGCAGCATCAGGCGGTCCTTGCCGGCGAGCTCGGAGGGCAGCAGGATCTCGCCGCGCGGCGCGGTCCGCGCCACGTCGCCCAGGCGGGCGACCGGCTGCGACGGCACCACAAAGCCGCGCGCCACCCAGGTCTCGGCGCCGCTGACGTCGTCGCGCACCTTGAGCCGCATCAGGAAGCTCTGCTCGGGGCGGAGCTGGCGCTCGAACAGCAGCGGCACCGACTCCCCCTTGGGCGGTGGCGGCAGGTGGTAGCGCACCCGCAGCTCCTCGAAGACCCGGCCGGCGTGCTCGACGATCACGCTGACGGTCAGCCGCACCTCCGGCTTGCGGCCGTCGTTGGCGACCTGGAGGCCGCCGCCGGCCACCGGGACCAGGGTGCGGACCGCGACGCGCTGCTCCTGCCGGCGCGGGAAGTCGACGTCGACCGCTCCGATCTCCAGCCGCCGCGGCTCGTCCGGGAGCTCGGTCGCCGCCGCTTTCAGCGCCCAGGCGTCGAGGTCGCGCGGCCGTTCCAGGCTCCACACACGGATCTGGGGGGTGATCCAGCGGAACACCCGTCCGGGCCGGTTCTCTCCATCATCCCCACGGGCGCCGATCGACACCCGCGCCAGCTCTTCCATGTC
>JBKKAU010000937.1:0-3466 GCA_046714475.1 Thermoanaerobaculia bacterium | reverse complement strand
GTTCAAGCTGTTTCGCGGCAAGGCGGTCGTGCTCGCCACTGGAGGGGTCGGGCGCGCGTTCAAGATCACCAGCAATAGCTGGGAGTACACCGGCGACGGTCACACGCTTGCCTACGACGCCGGCGCGGACCTGATGGACATGGAATTCGTGCAGTTCCATCCGACCGGCATGGTCTGGCCGCCCAGCGTCAAAGGCATCCTGGTGACCGAAGGGGTGCGCGGCGAGGGAGGAGTGCTGCGCAACCGCGAAGGCCGGCGGTTCATGTTCGACGACATCCCCGGCCCCTACAAGGCCCAGACCGCCGACAACGAGGAGGAGGGCTGGCGCTACTGCCAGGGGGACAAGAACGCCCGCCGGCCGCCGGAGCTGCTCACCCGCGATCACGTGGCGCGTTGCATCGTGCGCGAGGTCAAGGAGGGGCGCGGAAGCCCGCACGGCGGCGTCTTCCTCGACATCTCGTGGATCAAGGAGAAGATCTCCGACGCTCCCGAGCACATCAAGAAGAAGCTCCCGAGCATGTACCACCAGTTCAAGCAGCTGGCGGACATCGACATCACCAAGGAACCGATGGAGGTGGGGCCGACCACGCATTACATGATGGGGGGGGTACGGGTCGACCCTGAGAGCCAGATGTCCACCGTGCCCGGCCTCTTCGCGGCCGGCGAGTGCGGCGCGGGCCTGCACGGCGCCAACCGCCTCGGCGGCAACTCGCTTTCCGACCTCCTGGTGTTCGGCAAACGGGCGGGGGAGTACGCCGCGCGTTTCGCCAAGGAGCATGGAGCCGGCGGGATCGATCCGGCGCGGGTCGGCGAGGCGGAGAAGCGGCTGTTCGCCCCCTTCGACCGCGTGGGCCAGGCGCAGAGCGAAGGGCCGTACCAGATCCAGCACGACCTGCAGGAGATGATGCAGGCCCTGGTCGGGATCGTCCGCAACGAGCCGGAGATGGAGCAGGCCCTCCAGGGGATCGCGCGTCTCCAGGAACGGGCGACGCGGGTCTCCGTCCCCGGCAACCGCGAGTACAACCCCGGCTGGCATACCGCCCTCGACCTCCCCAACCTCCTCACGGTCTCCGAGGCCGTCACCCGCGCGGCGCTGGAGCGCAAGGAGAGCCGGGGAGCCCAGTTCCGCGAGGACTATCCGGACAAGGCCGAGGCTTTCGGACGGTTCAACATCGTCATCCACAAGGGACCGGACGCGGAGATGCAGGTCCTCCGCCGGCCGGTCCCGGAGCTGACCCCGGAGCAGAAGGCGATCATCGAGGAGATGAAGTAATGGCCCGAGCGGTGTTCAGGATCTGGCGCGGCGATGCGACCGGTGGAGCGTTCGAGGACCATGCGACCGAAGTCTCCGAGGGGATGGTGGTGCTCGACGCGGTGCACCACATCCAGGCCGAGTCGGCGAACGACTTGGCGGTCCGCTGGAACTGCAAGGCGGGCAAGTGCGGCTCCTGCTCGGCCGAGGTCAACGGCAATCCGCGGCTGATGTGCATGACCCGGTTGAGCGACCTGCCGCTCGAAGAGCCGGTCACGATCGAGCCGATGAAGGCCTTCCCGGTGATCAAGGACCTGGTGACGGACGTGTCGTGGAACTTCGCGGCCAAGCAGAAGATCAAGAAGTTCAAGCCGCGTCCGCCCGACGCTCCGGATGGCACCTGGCGGATCGCGCAGGAGGACGTCGACCGGGTGCAGGAGTTCCGCAAGTGCATCGAGTGCTTCCTCTGCCAGGACGTCTGCCATGTGCTGCGGGAGCACCATCTCCACGAGCAGTTCATCGGCCCCCGGCTGCTGGTCTACAGCGCCGCGCTGGAGATGCACCCCCTGGACACCGAAGACCGTCTCCGGGATCTCAAGGAGCCCCAGGGCATCGGCTACTGCAACATCACCAAGTGCTGCACCAAGGTTTGTCCGGAAGAGATCAAGATCACCGACAATGCCATCATTCCCCTGAAGGAGCGGGTGGTCGACGAGTTCTACGATCCGGTCAAGAAATTCTTTCGGATCTTCCGCCGGTAGCCGCTCAAGGAGGGCATGCGATGTTCGAGCTGAAGCCCCTCTCCCGGGAAGCCGTCCCCGCCGCTCTGGAGAAGGCGTACCGCTATCGTCTCCTGAACGAGCCGCTGGAGGCCGAGAGCATCTGCCGGGACGTCCTGGAGGTCGACCCCGGAAACCAGGAGGCGACCGTCACGCTGCTGCTGGCTCTCACCGATCAGCTCGAGGAGCGCCAGAACCCTTGCTTCGAGCAGGCCCGGGAGGCCTTGGCCCGCATCGAGGACGAGTACAGCCGCACCTACCATCACGGCATCCTCTGTGAGCGCCGGGCCAAGGCGCACCTCGGGCGGAGCGGCCATCGCGCCGGTCACATGGCCTATGAATGGTTCCGGCAGGCGATGGACCACTATGAGAAGGCGGCCGGGATCCGCCCGTCCGGCAACGACGACGCCATCCTGCGCTGGAACACCTGCGCCCGCATCCTGATGACGACCCCGGGGCTGGCGCCGGAGCCGGAAGAGACCTTCCGGACCTGGCTGGAGTAGGGACAGGCGTCAGATAGTTCGATCGGCTGGCGGTGCTACCATCAGCCGTGCCCCTCCATACCTCCGAAGCCCTGATCCTCGACGTCATGGACCTCCATGACCGGGACCGGATCGTCACCTTCCTCACCCGCGAGTGGGGCAAGAAGAAGGGTGTCGCCTCGGGGGCGCGGTCGCGGCACAGCCGCTTCGGCGGCCAGCTCCAGCCGCTCGCCAAGGTGCAGGTGACCTGGTTCGAGAAGGAGGGGCGGGAGCTGGTCCGGATCTCCACGGTCGAGCTGGTGCGCACCGCGCACCTCCTGCAGAAGGATCTCGAAGGCATCCTCCTGGGCAGCTACCTCGCCGACCACCTGCTCGAGTTCGCGCAAGAGAACGAGACGTCGGACTATTTTTACCGGCTGCTCGACTCGACGCTCCAGGCGTTGCTCTCGGGGGTGGACCGCGACGTCGCGGCACGATATTTTGAGGCCTGGGTCCTGCGCCTCGCGGGTATCTTTCCATCGCCGACGGCATGCCCCTCCTGCGGCGAGCCGTTTCCGGAGGGGGAGGACGGCGGGGCGGTGTTGCCGCCCAACGGCGAGACGCTCCTCTGCTTCGAGTGCGGCGGGCGCTCCGGTCTGATCGCCTGGCCGGCGACGCTCGCCTTTCTGCGGCGGATCGGGCGCGAAGGCCTGCCCGAGGTGGCGGCGTCGCCTCCGGCGGCGCCGGTCCTGCGGCAGGTGGAAGAGCTTTGCGCGCGCGTGCGGCGGAACTTCCTCCAGCACGAGCTGCGCAGCTACGATGTCATGCGGCGCACCCTCGCCGGGGTGGCGGGGCTGGCGGGGTAAGGTAGAGTGGAGCAGCGGCCCCCCCGGCGGTGTCATCCTGAGCGCAGCGAAGGATCTGGGGGTGGGAACGCCTCCCGCCCAGGTTCTTCGCTTCGCTCAGAATGACAT
>JBKKAU010000936.1:0-7167 GCA_046714475.1 Thermoanaerobaculia bacterium | reverse complement strand
GGGGTGACCTGGAGCCGCTCGCCGGCCGTGACCACCTCGCGCAGGCCCGCCGGCACCTCCGCGCCCGCGATCTGCTCGGCGAGCTGCTGCAGGGCCACGAAGGGGAGGAAGATCCGCTCGATCCGCCGCTCGGCCAGGGTCGCCGCCAGCCGCTCCGGGTCGCGCCGGACCTCCTCCGGGCCGATCACCAGGGCGCCGCCGGCGCACCAGGTCGCGAGCACCTCCTGGACGGAGACGTCGAAGCCCGGCGCGGCGAACTGCAGCGTGCGCGCCGCCGCGGTCTCCGGCGACGAGGCGATCTGCCAGGCGACCAGGTAGGAGAGGGTGCGGTGCGTCTGGCACATCCCCTTGGGAGTGCCGGTCGAGCCTGAGGTGTAGACCAGGTAGGCCGCCTGGTCCGGGTGCAGCGCCCCCGGCAGCTCTTCCTCCCCCACGTCCCGGTCTTCCAGGGCGAGCGCGGTCAGGTCCAGCACCCGCGCCCGGGTCTCCGGGAGGGCTTCGAGGAAGCGCGGCTGGGCCAGGAGCAGCGCCGCGCCGGCGTCCTCCAGCATGAACGCCAGGCGCTCCCGCGGGTAGGACGGGTCCAGGGGGAGGTAGGCGCCGCCGGACTCCAGGATGGCGAGCAGGGCCAGGGCCAGCTCGGGGCCGCGACCGGCGCAGACGGCTACCGGGACCTCCGGACCGGCGCCCAGGGCGCGCAGGCGGCGGGCCAGCCGGCCGGCGCGGCCGGTCAGCTCGGCGTAGGTCCACTCCCCCTCCGGCCAGAGCAGGGCGGGATCGTCCGGCCGCGCCGCGGCCCGCGCCGCGATCAGCTCGTACACCGGGCGCTCCGGCGACCGGCCGGCGCCGTTCCACTCCACCAGGAGGTGGGTCCGCTCGGCCGGGGTCAGCAGCGGCAGCTCGGCGACCGGGACGTCGGGAGCGGCGAGGCCGGCGGCGAGCAGCGTCTCGAAGTGGCCGCGCAGGCGGGCGATCGTCGCCGCGTCGAACAGCGCGGCATCGTATTCGAACGCTCCGGCGAGCCGGCCCTCGCCTTCGCCCAGGGCGAGCAGCAGGTCGAACTTGGCGGTGCCGCTCTCGATGTCGTAGCCGCGGATCGTCAGCCCCGGGAGGACCAGGTCCTCCCGCGCCGCGTTCTGGAGCACCAGCATCACCTGGAACAGCGGCGAGTGGGCGAGGCTCCGCTGCGGCGCCAGCTCCTCGACCAGCTTCTCGAACGGCAGGTCCTGGTGCAGGTGGGCGTCGAGCGCGACCTGGCGCGCCCGGCCGACCAGGCCGCGGAACCCGGGGTCGCCGCCCTCCAGGCCGGCGCGCAGCACCAGGGTGTTGGCGAAAAAGCCGATCAGCCCTTCCAGCTCCACCCGGTCGCGGCCGGCGACCGGCGTGCCGACGCTCAGCTCGCGCTGGTGGCTCCAGCGCGACAGCACGGCCTGGAAGGCGGCGAGCAGCGTCATGAAGAGGGTGGCGCCCAGGCGCAGGGAGAAGCCGTGGAGCGCGGCGGTCAGCGGCGCGGGCAGCTCCACCAGCTGGATGGCGCCGCGGCCGGCCTGGACCTCCGGGCGCGGCCGGTCGGACGGCAGCTCCAGCAGGGCGGGCGCGCCGGCGAGCCGCTCGCGCCACCAGGCGATCTCCCGCTCCAGCACCTCGCCCTGGAGCCAGCCGCGCTGCCAGACCGCGAAGTCGCCGTACTGGACCGGCGGCTCGGGCAGCGGCGACGGCCGCCCGGCGGCGAAGGCGGCGTAGAGGACCCCCACCTCGTTCACCAGGAGGCCGGTCGACCAGCCGTCGCTGATGACGTGGTGCAGGGTGAGCAGCGCCACGTGCTCGTCTTCCCGCAGCCGCACCAGCGCTCCCCGCCAGAGCGGTCCCCGCTCCAGGTCGAACGGGCGCCGCGCCGCCGCGACCGCCAGGCGGTAGGACTCCGCCTCGCGGCGCTCCCCGAGCCCGGACAGGTCGATCAGGCCGAGGGGGAACGGCGCGGGCGGCCGGACGACCTGGCGCGGCTCGCCGGCCGTCGAGGTGAAGACGGTGCGCAGCGCTTCGTGGCGCCGCTCGATCTCGGAGAGCACCGCCGCCAGCGCCGCGATGTCCAGCCGGCCTTCGAGGCGCAGGGCGACGATGATGTTGTAGAGCGGGCTCCCGGGCTCGAGCTGGTCGATGAACCAGAGCCGCTGCTGGGCGAAGGAGAGCGGCAGGTCGCCGCCATGGCCTGAACGCGGCACCGGGACGAGCGGCGGTTTGGCGGCCTGCCCGTCCCCGGCCCGCAGCGCCGTCTCGACGCGGGCGGCGAGCCCGGCCACGGTCGGCGCCTCGAACAGGTCGCGCAATGGCAGGTCGACCCCGAAGATGTCGCGCAGGCGCGCCATCACCCGGGTGGCGAGCAGCGAATGGCCGCCGAGGGCGAAGAAGTCGTCCTCCGCCCCGACCCGCTCGACGCCGAGCACGTCGGCCCAGACGCCGGCCACCAGCTCCTCGGCCGGAGTGCGCGGCGCGGCGGCCCCCGCGAGGTCCAGGGCCGGAGTATCCGGCGCGAGCGGCACGAGCCTGGCGAGGGCCCGGCGGTCCACCTTGCCGTTGGCGGTGAGCGGCAGCGCGTCGAGGAAGGTCCAGGAGGCCGGCACCATGGGGGCCGGCAGCCGCTCGCGCAGGAAGTCGCGCAGCTCGGCGGCCGAGGCCTCCGCCGCCGGCGCCACGCAGGCGGCCAGCCGCCGGTCTCCCGCCGCGTCCTCGCGTACCAGGACCGCCGCCGCGCGTACCCCGGGGTGGGTGGCGAGCACCGACTCGACCTCGCCCAGCTCGATGCGGAAGCCGCGGACCTTGACCTGATGGTCGGCGCGGCCGAGGTATTCCAGCTCGCCGCCCGCCGTCCAACGCGCCAGGTCGCCCGTGCGGTAGAGCCGCGATCCGGGCTTCGCCGCGAACAGGTCGGGGAGGAAGGCGCCGGCGGTCGGACCGGGCCGGTCCAGATAGCCGCGCGCCAGCCCCTCGCCGCCGATGAACAGCTCGCCGGCCACCCCCGCCGGCAGCGGCGCCAAGTCGGGGGCGAGCACTTACAGACGCACGTTGGAGATCGGCCGGCCGAGCGTAGGACGACCCGCCTCCACGCGGCGCGACGCGGCGTCGACCGTGCACTCGCTCGGGCCATAGACGTTGAAGAAGCGGGTGCCCGGGATCCCGCTCAAGCGGTCCCACAGGGCCTGGTCGATCGCCTCGCCGCCCACCAGCGCCCAACCCGGCGCCCTGGTCCCCGCCTCGCCAAAGCCGGCGTCGAGCAGCATCCGGAGCTGGGCCGGGGTGCAGTCGAGCACGTCGACCTCTTGCCGCTCCAGGAAGGCGCGCAACGCCGCGCCGTCGCGGCGGACCTCCTCCGGCACCGGCACCAGGGCGTGCCCCCTCAGGAGCTGGATGACCTGCTTGACCGAGGCGTCGAAGAAGAGCGGCGCGTTGACGCTCACCCGCCGCGGCGGCGCGGCGGACCCGTACACCGCGCGGTCCAGGGCGGCCAGGAGGTTGAGCACCGCGCCGTGGCGGATCAGGGTCCCCTTGGGCGTGCCGGTGCTCCCCGAGGTGTAGACGACGTAGGCCAGCCGGTCGAGCGAGGTCGGCAGGCCGAGCGGCTCCCCGGAGCCCTGGGGATCGATCGCGTCCATGGGGACGACAGGTATGTCGACCGGCGGCGGGGTCAGCATTCCATGGGGGAGGACCACGGCCGGGCCGGCGTCGCGCAGGATCTCGGCCGTGCGCCGGGCGGGCTGCTCCGGGTCGAGCGCCAGCCAGGCGCCGCCCGCCTTCCAGGCGGCGAGCAGGGCCGTGACCGCATCGCTCCCCCGGCCCAGGTACAGGGCGACCCGCGACTCCGGGCCGACGCCCAGGGAGACCAGGCGGCGCGCCAGCCGGTTGGCCCGCCGGTCGAGCTCGCCGAAGGCCAGGCTCCCGTCCTCCCAGATCACGGCGGGAGCGTCCGGGGTGCGGCGCGCCTGCGCCTCGAACAGCGCATGGATCGACGCGTAGCCCGGCTGCGGCGCCCGGTTGTCGTTCCACTCGACGAGGATCTGGCGGGCTTCGGCAGCGGTCAGGAACGGCAGCTCGGAGAGGCGGCTCGCCGGGGACTCGGCCGCCGCTTCGAGCAGGCGCTCGAAGTGGCCGCCCAGCCGGGCGATGGTCGCGGCGTCGAACAGGTCGGTGCTATAGGTCCAGTCGCCGGCGATGCCCCCGGGCCGCTCCTCCAGGGTCAACGTCAGGTCGAACCGGGCGGTCTCGCGCGGCGCCTCGACCGGCGACAGGCGCAGCCCGCGGACCTCCAGCTCGCCCGCGGGGGCGTTCTGGAGGACCAGCATGACCTGGAACAGCAGCGCGTGGGAGAGGCTGCGCTCGGGCTCCAGCTCGGCGACCAGCTTGTCGAAGGGCAGATCCTGATGGGCCTGGGCGCCGAGGGCGCTCTGCCGTACCCGGGCGAGCAGCTCGCGGAAGGCCGGGTCGCCCCCGAGGTCGGTACGCAGCACCAGGGTGTTGACGAAGAACCCGATCAGCGGCTCGAGCTCGACGCGGTTGCGCCCGGCGACGGGGGTGCCGACGCTGACGTCGAGCTTGCCGCTCCAGCGGGCGAGCAGCGCCTGGAAGGCGGCGAGGGCCGTCATGAACAGGGTGGCCCCCTCGGCGCGGGAGAGGGCGAGCAGACGTTCGGAGAGCTGCCGCGGCAGGGCGAAACCCGCCAGGGCGCCGCGATGGCTCTGGACCGCCGGGCGCGGCCGGTCGGTCGGCAGATCGAGCGACGCCGGCGCGCCCGCCAGCTGGCCGCGCCACCAGTCCAGCTCCCCCTGGAGGGTCTCACCCTGGAGCCACCAGCGCTGCCAGACGGCGAAGTCGGCGTACTGGACCGGCGGCTCGGGGAGGAGCCCGGCACCGTAGAGCGCCGTCAGCTCGCCGATCAGGACCCCGGTCGACCAGCCGTCGCTCACCACGTGGTGCAGGGTGATGAGCACGGCGTGCTCTTCCGGCCCCAGCCGCAGCAGCGTGGCGCGCCAGAGCGGCCCGCGCGCCAGGTCGAACGGGCGCCTCGCCTCTTCGGCGGCCAGCGCCGAGACCCTTCTCTCGCGCGCGTCCGGATCGAGCCCCGTGAGGTCGACCTCCCATAACCGGAAGGAGCCGGGGGGGAGGACCACCTGGCGGGGCTCGCCCTCGACGGCCGTGAACACGGTGCGCAGCGCCTCGTGCCGGCGCTCGATCCCGGCCAGGGCGAGCGCCAGCGCCCGGACGTCCAGGGGCCCGGTCACCCGCAGGGCGGTGGGCATGTTGTAGACGGCGCTCCCCGGCTCGAGCTGGTCGATGAACCAGAGCCGCTCCTGGGAGAAAGAGGCGGGCAGCCCGGCGCCCTTCTCCCTGGGCAAAGGCCGGGGCATCGGCACGACCGGCGGCGCCCCGCTCCCCTCCCCGGCCCGCAGCTTCCGCTCGATGCGGCGGGCGAGGCCCGCGGCCGTGGGCTCGTCCGCGAGATCGCGCGGGGCGAGCTCGACGCCGAAGACCGCGCGCAGCCTGGTCAGCAGCCGGAGGGCCTGGAAGGGGTGGGCGGCCTGGGCGAGGAGGTCGCCGCCGACGGGCTCGACGCCGGGGAAGGCGCGCCAGGTCCGCTCCACCACCACCGCGACCGGCGTAGGCGGGGCATCGCTCTCCTGAGCGTAGCGAAGGACCCGGGCGGGGGGCTCTCCAGGCCCAAGGTCCTTCACTTCGTCCTGGAGGACGGTCAGGGGGCGGTCGTAGGCGTCCCGCACCTCACGGAGGATCTCCAGAGCGCTCGCGTCGTCCAGGATCAGACGGTGCCAGCTCCAGACGAAACGGTGGACCTCTTCGGACTCATGGACCAGCACCAGCCGCAGGGGCGGCGCCGCCGCGAGGTCAAAAGCCGTCTCTTCCGGGTCTTCCCCTTCCAGCTCCCGCCAGGGGAAAGCGGGCTGGCGGTGAACGACGCGGAAGGGGCGCTCCAGGTCTTTCCAGTGAAAGGTCGTGCGCAGGGCCCGGTGCCGGGCGACGGCCGACTCCCAGGCGCGGCGCCAGGAGGGCACGTCGAGCAGGCCGCGCAGAGAGAGGGTCATGCCCCGGACATGGCCCTGCCCCGTTCCGGTCACGGCCTCGAACAGGAGGCCCTCTTCGGCCGGGGACAGCCTCTGGACCAGTTCCAGGTTTTCCGGCTTCACCGCCCCGCCTCCCGGAGTCTGCCCGTGAGGAGGCGCGCCAGCGCCTCGACATGGGGCGCGCGGACGATCGAGTAGTGGTCCCCTTCGACCCGCTCCACCTCCACCTGGGCGAGGTCTCCCCAACCGAACGACGGATCGGCCGGATTCTCCGGATCGGCCGGATCGGCGCCTCCTGCGGCCAGGAAGACCACCGCCCGCCCCGGATAGGGCGGCGGGGCGTACGCGCTCACCGCCTCCTGGACCGAACGGAACATGCCGAACAGCCGCTCGGCCTCGGGCCGGGTCAGGTCGGGCGGGAACAGGTGGAGGGCCTGCGCCTCGGCCAGCACCCGCGGGATGCGCTCCTCGGGGTCGATGCCGCGCAGGTACTCCGCGGTCACCAGCGGCGGCAGCTCCTGGCCGTAGGTGGCGGCGAGGTCGCGGGCGAACATCGCCATCAGCTCGATCTCGTCGGCGTTCCACTCGCCGTCGAACCGCGGACGCGGCGTATCGATCAGGGCGAGCAGCTGGACCTCCTCGCCGGCCGCGGCGAGCTGGCGGGCCATCTCGAACGCGATCGTGCCGCCGGCCGACCAGCCGCCCAGCGAGTACGGCCCCTCGGGTTGGACCGCGCGGACGGCCGCGACGTAGCGAGCCGCCATCTCCTCGACGCTGCCAGCCGTCTCCTCGGTGAGCTGCAGCCCGTAGAAAGGCTGGTCCGGCCCCAGGGCGCGGGCGAGCTCCACGTAACAGAGGACGTTGCCGCCGGCCGGGTGGACGCAGAAGAAAGAGGACTCCGCGCCGCCCGGCCGGGGCGCGGTGACCTCGGTGACCGCGACCAGCGTCCGCCGCTCCAGCGGCTCGCCCCCCTGGCGCAGCAGGGCCGCGAGCTGCTCGATCGTGGCGGCGCGGAACAGGCTGGCGAGCGGCAGCTCGCGGCCGAAGCGCTCGCGGACCGACGCCATCAGCCGCACCGCCAGCAGCGAGTGGCCGCCGA
>JBKKAU010000935.1:0-7664 GCA_046714475.1 Thermoanaerobaculia bacterium | reverse complement strand
ATGCTTCGGGGCCGGCGCGGTCGAGCCAGCGGTCCAGCTCCTGGCCGAGCCGGTAGACGGCCGGCCGCGACAGGGTGGGGGTGGCGTTGAGCGCGATCAGGGTCTCGCGCGGGGTCGGCAGGGCCGTCAGGGTCCTCAAGGTCATGGGTCGGTTCCTCCGGCCCAAGAAAGACGGAAAACGGGGGAAAAATCGCTCACCCATCCGCGAGATGACCCGGCACGTATCCCCCTCTGTGTATACTAGGCACCTTGGATACCTGGGCGATGACCCTCTTTGACCATCCCCCAGCTCCCCTCTCGGAGCGTTCCCGAATGCATAGAAGGATGTTTTCGCGCCTGACGGCGCTGGTCCTCCCGTGCCTGCTCCTCGCCGCCTGCGGCGCCAACGCCAATCCGAACCAGGTCGCCTCGCAGCTCGGCTTCGGAGTGGACATGGCGCGGCGCGGGCTGTGGAGCGAGGCCCTCTTCCGCTTTCAGCAGGCCGAGCGGCTGGAGCCGCAGAGCCCGCGCGTCCTCAACAACCTGGCCGTGGCCTACGAGGCGACCGGCGATTTCGACAAGGCGCTCGACTACTACAAGCGGGCGCTGCAGATCTCGCCGGACAACCGCGAGGCGCGGGCCAACTACTCGCGGTTCGTCGAGTTCTACCAGGGCTTCCGGGTCCAGGAACAGCGGGCGCCAGGCGCTCCGGGCACGGCCGAGGGTACGGCCCCGGCTCCCGCGGCCGCCGAAACCCCTGAACCCGGCGGTTCCGGCCCGACCTTGCCGGTGACCCCGCCAGGCCAGGCGCCGCCCCGGCAGGTGCCGCCGCCGGAAGGCGACGCGGCGGTGCCGCCGACCAACGATCCGCCCTCTCCGCCTCCCCCGGCGTCGCGTTGACGCCGGAGGGGACGTCACAGCCCGCCCGGGGGAAGTGTCCCCCGCGCGGTCCGTTTCACAAGGAGGTGTGAAGTGAAACGCAGACACCCCTGGACGATCGCCCTTCTCCTCGCCCTGCTCGCCTGGCCGGCCGCTCCGCGCCTGGCCGACGCCGCGGTCGAGGTCCGTCTCAAGCTGCCCCAGCGCGCCCGGCTCAACCTGCAGGGCCGCAAGTCGGTCGCCGTCGCCCCCTTCCTCGTCGTCAGCCAGGAGGGGGAGGAGCGCATCCAGGGCAGGAGCATCGACGTGCAGAAAGAGTTCGAGCGCTACCTGCTCAAGGTCCTGCGGCGCGAGACCGACCTCAAGATCATCGAGCCCGGGCCGGTCGACTTCCCCATCTACGACCTCGACCAGCTCGCCAAGCAGCAGGACTTCTGGCGCGCCATCGGAGAGCGCGTCGAAGCCGACCTGATCCTGACCGGCGGCCTCGACTTCGACATCCAGGACCGCACCGGCTACAAGACGGAGGAGTACATCTCGCCGTTCAACGGCCGCCCCTACTACCGCCAGGTGCTGGTCGAGCAGACCGGCTTCCAGTACGACATCCTGATGCAGGTCTACGACGGCCGCACGGGAGAGTTGCTCTATCAGGACAACTTCAAGGACTTCCAGAGCTTCGAGGGGGACAACGCCGACCCGCTGGCCGGCATGTTCGAGAACCTCCTGTCCCTGGAGGACCGTATCCTCAACGTCTTCACCCAGAAAGAGGTGGAGGCGACTCGTATTCTTTTTGCGAATTGAGAGCGCGAAAGGAGATCTCTTTGATCCGCTCATCTGATCGCCGTCTGCTCGCCGCCGGGCTCGCCGTGCTCGGGGCGCTGCTGCTCGTTCCGGCGCTGGAGGCCCAGTTCGGGCCCCAGTGGAACGGCCGGGGCTTCGGCAACAACAAGATCCAGTACCGCGACTTCGACTGGAAGGTCTACCACTCGCCGCACTTCAACGTCCACTACTACTCCGCAGAGGAGCACCTGCTCCAGAAGGTCGTCTCGTTCGCCGAGAGCGCCTACGACCAGCTCTCCCGCGAGTTCAACCACCAGATCCAGGAACCGATCCCGCTCATCTACTACGCCACCCACGCGGCGTTCGAGCAGAACAACATCATCCTGAACTTCATCCCCGAAGGGGTCGGCGCCTTCGCCACCCCCTCCCGCTTCCGCATGGTCCTGCCGGTCGACCTGCCGGACGTGCAGCTCTACGAGCTGCTCCTCCACGAGCTGACGCACATCTTCCAGTACCACCTCCTCTTCCAGGGGAGCCTCGCCAAGGCGGTGACCAGCGCGCCGCCGACCTGGTTCATGGAAGGCATGGCAAGCTACATGGCCAAGGACGAAGAGGCGCGCGAGTACATGTACCTGCGCGACGCCGTGGTCAACGACCGCATCCCGTCGGTGACGCGGCAGAACTTCACCGGCTTCTTCGCCTACCGCATCGGCCACGCGGTCTTCGACTTCATCGAGGAGCGGTGGGGCAAGGAGGGCTTCCTCGACTTCCTCTATGAGGTGCGCAACACCATCGGGTTCCGCATCGACCGGGCGGTCGAGCGGGCCTTCAACATCGAGCCCGAGGATTTCGACGCCGAGTTCCGGCGCTGGCTGCGCAAGAAGTACCTGCCCGAGCTGATCGAGACCGGCGAGCCGGGAGACTTCGGCCGCATCTTCCGCATCAAGGAGAACCAGCCCACGGCCACCGAGACGTCGCCGACCGCCTCGCCGTCGGGCGACCTGGTCGCCGCCTTCAGCTTCAGCGCGGGCGACCTCGACGTCGTCCTGTTCGACGCCGAGAAGCGGACCCTGCTGCGCAACCTCACCAAGGGCTACTCCGACGAGTACCAGTACCTGGTCGCCCAGGAGCTCGCCCTCGGCCGCAACATGGGCCGCGACCTCGCCTTCTCGCCCGACGGCAACAGCCTCGCGGTCTTCGCCAAGCGCGAGCGCGGCAGGAGCCTGCTGCTGCTCGACGTGTTGAAGGGCGGCATCCGCCGCGTCATCGACATGGAGGACATCGACCAGCAGATGGCGCCCGCCTGGAGCCCGGACGGCCGGCGGGTCGCCTTCTTCGGCAACCGCAACGGCCAGTTCGACATCTTCTCCTTCGACCTGGAGCGCAACGAGATCACCAACCTCACCAACGACGCGATCTACGACGGCGCTCCGACGTTTTCGCCGGACGGCCGTTCGATCGTCTTCGTCTCCGTCGTCGGCCAGGGCTGGGCCAAGCTGTTCCGCATGGACCTCGACAACCCGGGGCAGCGCTTCCAGCTCACCACCGGCGAGTCCAACGAGAACGACCCGATCTACTCGCCGGACGGCAAGAGGATCTACTACACCTCGGACACCAACGGCCTGCAGAACATCTACAGCCTCGAGCTCGCGGCGGGCGAGATCAAGCAGTACACCAACGTCGTGACCGGCGCCTTCATGCCGACCGTCCTGCGCGAGCCCGAAGGCGAGGAGCGGCTGGTCTTCACCGGCTTCTGGAAGGGGGCCTTCGGCCTCTACGTGACCGACGTCGACGAGCCGGTCACCGAGCCGACGCGCATCGAGCTGCCGCTCCAGCCCGCCCAGGCCACCGACCTGCCCCAGTTCGAGCCCGACATCCAGGTCACCCTCGACGACGCCAACAAGGACAGGTACCGCGGCTTCAAGTTCTTCCTCGAGAGCGCCGACAGCCTGGTCGGCATCGACGACGACCAGAACTACATCGGCCAGGTGGTGCTGACCTTCTCCGACTACCTGGGGGACCGGCGTATCCTGGCGCTGTTCAGCTCGATCGACAGCTTCTCCAACTTCGACGTCGTCTACGCCGACTACTCCAACCGCCTGCAGTGGCAGGTCCACCTGTTCGACGACCGCACCTTCTACATCGCCCAGGACCGCAACCGTTTCGACGAGACGGTGCGCGGCCGGGCCGCCTTCAAGCAGACGGGCCTGGTGGCCTCGATCATCTACCCGTTCACCTTCTACCAGCGGTTCGAGATCGGGGCCGGCTACCTCCTGCGCGAGTACCTGCAGCAGGTCGTCCGGAGGGACCCGGAGACGGGGACGCTTTTCCTCGGCCTCGAGGAGGTTGACGACAACTTCCCGATCGTACAGACCTCGCTCGTCGGAGACTCGTCCCGGAACGTGGGATGGGGGCCGATGTCGGGACGCCGCTGGCGTCTGGACGGCTTCTACGCTCCCGACCTGGAAGAGAGCGGCGCGCTCTTCATCAGCGGCGACCTCGACATCCGGCAGTACCTCGCGGTGACGCAGCGCAGCAACCTCGCCTTCCGCGGCTTCTTCGGGTACAGCGAGGGCAACCGGCCCAACCCGTACTACTTCGGCGGGCTCGACACGCTGCGCGGCACCCGCTTCCGCGACCTCTCGGGCGACCGGGCGTTCTTCGTCAACATGGAGTACCGGTTCCCGCTGATCGACCTGCTCGCGACGCCGATCCTCGCCTTCCATGGGATCCGCGGCGTGCTGTTCGCCGACGTCGGCGGCGCCTGGTACGACGACTTCCAGGACTTCGAAGTCTACAACTCCGACACGGGCCGGCTGGAGGACGCGATCGGCAGCTACGGCTGGGGCATCTCGGCCCGCCTGCTCGGCCTGGACGTCAACTGGGACTTCGCCCGCCTCACGGACCTGAAAGACCACGGGGACTTCAGCACCCAGTTCTGGATCGGCACCCGGTTCTGAGCCGGTCCTGAGGTCTTCCTCCAGAAAGGGGCGCTCCGGCGCCCCTTTCGCTTTTCAGGTCTTCCTTCCTCTTTACCGCCCGCAGGGATACAATCTCATCAATATATGCGGATTCAGGTCCTCGGGGGCTACGGCGGCGAAAGCCTGGAATGCCGCATGACCTGTCTTCTGGTCAACGGCACCATAGCGCTGGACGCGGGGTCTCTGTCGCAGTCCCTCTCCGTCGAGCGGCAGGTGGAGGTGCGTTCGATCCTCCTCAGCCACTCGCACATGGACCACACCAACTCGCTGCCGTTCTTCATCGAGAACGTCTTCGGCAAGAGCGACGGCGCGATCGACATCTACGCCTCCGGGGCGACGATCTACGCCATCCGCAAGTACCTGTTCAACAACGCCACCTGGCCGGACTTCACCCGTCTGCCCAACCACCTGGTGCCGGCGGTGCGCTTCCAGGAGCTCGAGAGCGAGGAGCCGCTGGTCGTCGAGGGGGTCCGCTTCACGCCCATCCCGGTCGACCACCTGGTCCCCACCCACGGCTTCCTGATCGAGCAGGACGGCGCGGCGGTCCTCTGGTCGAGCGACACCGGGCCGACCCAGCGGCTGTGGGAGATCGCCAACCGCACGCCGAACTTGAAGGCGGTCTGCATCGACACCAGCTTCGACAACGCGCTGCAGCCGATCGCCGACGTCTCCTTCCACCTCACCCCCCGGACGCTGGAGGTCGAGCTGCGCAAGCTGCAGAAGAAGGTGCCGGTCCTCCTCCACCACCTGAAGCCGCCCTGCATCGCGCGCATCCAGGAGGAGGTCCGCAAGCTCAAGAACCCCGACGTCCACTACCTGGAGCAGGGTAAGGAATACAAGTTCTAGGGCGCGCTGAATCGCTCCCTACGATAGGTAGTGGGACGCGGTATACTTTCCTCGCGGTGCTTTCCTCCCTCAATCGATACGCGAAGAGCCGGCGCAGGTCCGAGCCGTGCCCGTCCCAGGGGACGTTCGACTTCGTCCCCCCGCCGCCGCCGCCGCTGCGCGTCGGCGTCCTGGGGTCGGGCAGTGGCGGCAACGCGGTCGTCATCGAGTCCGGGTCGGACCGCATCCTGATCGACGCCGGGTTCTCCGCCCGGGAGCTCAAGAAGCGGCTCGCCACTTTCGAGATCGAGCCGGGGAGCCTGGGCGCGCTGGTCCTAACCCACGAGCACGGCGACCACTGCCGCGGCGCCGACCGCTTCGCCAGGAAGCACAACCTTCCCCTGCTCGCGACCGAGGGGACCTTCGCCGGCGCCGGTTTCAGCGAGGGGGCCATGGGGCGCGCCACCGTGCTGCGCTCCGGCGAGCCCGCCGAGGCCGCGGGGTTCCTCCTCGAGCCGTTCGTCCTGCCGCACGACGCGCGCGAGCCGATCGGGCTCGTCGTCGAGGACACCCACGGCCGCCGCGTCGGCCTGGTCGCCGACCTCGGGTGCCGCACCGGCGTCGCCTGGGGGCGGCTCAACGACCTCGACGTCCTGATCCTGGAGACCAACCACGATCTCGACATGCTGCGGACGGGACCGTATCCTTGGAGCTTGAAGCAGCGGGTGGCCGGCCGGCACGGGCACCTCTCGAACCGGGAGGCGTCCGAAGGCCTCCCCGAGCTGCTCTGCGACCGCCTGCGCTGGGTGGTCCTCTACCATCTTTCCCGGACCAACAACCTGCCCGCCCTGGCCGCCGCGGCCGTGGGCCAGGTGCTCGACCGGGAGAGGTGTCCGGCGCAGATGGCGGTCACCGAGCAGGACCGCCCATCCCCCTGGCTGGAGGTGACTTCGTGAAGGCAAGAGTGACTGTCTATCCGCGCCGCGAGATCCTCGACCCCCAGGGCAAGGCGATCCGCGACGCGCTGTCCCGTATCGGGTTCGCCGGCGTCGAGGACGTGCGCGCCGGCAAGAGCTTCGAGATCCGCCTCGGCACCGACGACCCCGGCGAGGCCGACCGCCAGCTGCGCGACATGTGCGAGCGGCTCCTCGCCAACACCGTGGTCGAGGACTACTCGGTGGAGATCCTGACCGGAGGCCAGCCATGAAGGCCGGCGTCGTCGTCTTCCCCGGCAGCAACTGCGACCACGACGTCTACCACGTCCTGAAGCACGTGCTCGAGCAGGAGGCGGTCTTCCTCTGGCACGAGGACGACACGGTGCAGGGCTGCGACCTGGTGGTGCTGCCCGGCGGCTTCTCCTACGGCGACTACCTGCGGGCCGGGGCGCTCGCGGCGCTGTCGCCGGTGATGGGCGCGGTGCGCCGGCACGCCGAGACCGGCGGCCTGGTGCTCGGCGTCTGCAACGGCTTCCAGATGCTGCTCGAGACCGGGCTCCTCCCCGGCGCCATGCGGCGCAACGAGAGCCTCCGCTTCCAGTGCCGCGACGTCTATCTGCAGGTCGAGCGCGCCGACCTCCCCTTCACGCGCCACTACCGCGAGGGGCAGGTGGTCCGCATGCCGATCGCCCACGCCGAGGGCAACTACGAGGACGCCGTCGAGAAGCTCGACGCGCTGGAGTCGGCGCGCCAGGTCGCCTTCCGCTACGTGGCCCCGGACGGCTCGCCGGCGACGCCCGCCCCGGAAGGCAACGGCTGGAACCCCAACGGCTCGGCGCGGGCCATCGCCGGCGTCTGCAACGCCGCGGGCAACGTCCTCGGCCTCATGCCGCACCCCGAGCGCTGCTCCGAGGAGATCCTCGGCGGCACCGACGGCCTGGCGCTCTTCGCCGGCGCCGTCGAGGTCGGCGTGGGGGCCGTGAGATGACGGTGGAGACCCGTCCGGCCGAGCCGCCGATCACCCCCCCAATCACCCCGGAGGTGATCCGCCGCCACGGCCTGACCGACGAGGAGTACGGGCGCCTCCGCGGCCTGCTCGGCCGCGACCCCAACTGGACCGAGTTGGGGATCGCCTCCGCGCTATGGTCCGAGCACTGCTCCTACAAGTCCTCCAAGGTCTACCTCAAGGAGTTTCCGACCGAGGGGCCGCACGTCCTCCAGGGCCCCGGCGAGAACGCCGGCGTGGTCGACGTCGGCTACGGCTGGGTGGCGGTCTTCAAGATGG
>JBKKAU010000934.1:0-4408 GCA_046714475.1 Thermoanaerobaculia bacterium | reverse complement strand
GCCGTAGCCCTTGACGGTCTTGGCCAGGATGACGGTGGGCGAGCCCTGGTGCTCGACCGCGGCCTTGTAGGCGCCGAAGACCTTGACCGGGTCGTGGCCGCCGCGGCGGAGCGCGTGGAGCTGCTCGTCGGAGTAGCCCTTGACCAGCTCCAGCAGCTCCGGATACTTGCCGAAGAAGTGCTGGCGGAAGTAGGAGCCGGGCTCGACCACGTACTTCTGGTACTCGCCGTCGAGCGTCTCGTTCATCCGCTGGACCAGCAGACCGGTATTGTCGGCCTCGATCAGCGGGTCCCAGTCGCTCCCCCAGATCACCTTGATGACGTTCCAGCCGGCGCCGCGGAAGGCGGTCTCCAGCTCCTGGATGACCTTGCCGTTGCCGCGTACCGGGCCGTCGAGCCGCTGCAGGTTGCAGTTGATGACGAAGATCAGGTTGTCGAGCTTCTCGCGGGCGGCGAGGGTGATGGCGCCCAGGGTCTCGGGCTCGTCGGTCTCGCCGTCGCCCAGGAACGCCCAGACCTTGCGGTTCTGCGGGTCGCGCAGACCGCGGTCGCGGAGGTAGCGGTTGAACTTGGCCTGGTAGATGGCGCTGATCGGCCCCAGGCCCATGGAGACCGTGGGGAACTCCCAGAAGTCGGGCATGAGCCACGGGTGGGGGTAGGAGGAGAGCCCGCCCTGGACCGAGACCTCGCGCCGGAACGCATCCATCTGCTCCACCGTGATCCGCCCTTCGAGGAAGGCGCGGGCGTAGATGCCGGGCGAGCCGTGCCCCTGGATGTAGATCACGTCCCCTTCGAAGCCGCTGTCGCCGCGGCCGCGGAAGAAGTGGTGGAAGCCGACCTGATAGAGGGTCGCCGACGAGGCGAAGGTGGAGATGTGACCGCCCAAGCCGGCGTACTTCTTGTTGGCCCGCACCACCATGGCCATGGCGTTCCAGCGCATGATGCTCTTCAGGCGCCGCTCGATCGCCCGGTCGCCGCCATAGGGCGGCTGCCTGGAGGCGGGGATGGTGTTGATGTAAGGGGTGTTGCCGGTGAAGGGAAGGACGATGTCCTTCTCGTAGCCTTTTTCGAGGAGCTTCTGGAGCAGGAAGCACGCCCGGTCGCGCCCTTCGATCTCGACGACCTGCTCGAAAGCGGTCAGCCACTCCTCGGTCTCGTTGACGTCGGCGTCTTCCCCCCCGCCCGTGTACCAGTTCAGCGGAGTCCGACCTGCGTTGTTCATTCGACGATCTCCCTAGTCCGCCGCGCCACAGGCCGCGGCCTGCCCCGCCGGAGCGCCGGCGGAAGGTGACGGCTTAGGTTCTCACGTCTTGGGGTCGGATCGCCAGCGGGGAAGCTAGCGCGGGAAGAGGCTGGCGACTTCGACCTGGAGGCCCGGCAGCACCGCCGAGAGTACCGTCTCCCCCACGCCGCCCCGGCAGAGCTCGACGTACTCCCCCGTTTCGAGCCGGTAGACGACCATGGTCCGGGCGTAGGGGTCGATGACCCAGTACTCGGGGATGCCGGCATCCCGGTAGGCGGCGAGCTTGATCCGGAGATCGACCCGGCGCGTGCTCGGGGACAGGACTTCGACGACCAGGTCGGGCACGCCCTGGAAGTACTTGTCGCCCGGCCGGGGCTGATTCTCGGAGCGGATGAAGAGAAGGTCCGGCTCGACCGGATCGCCGATCCGGTAAGGGAGCCGGATGGCGAAGGGAGCCATGAGGACAACGCCAAGCGCCCTGTCCCGAACGAAAGTAGTCAAGCCTAAGTAGGCTTCTCCCAACGCATATTGGTGATCATAGATCGGGGGCGGGGTCACGTAGAGGTAGCCTCGGATGACCTCATAGCGGTTGCGGTCGTCCGGCAGGCGCAGGTAGTCCTCATAGGTCCAATCCCCCTGGATGGGCCATGCCCCGCCGTCCTCGCGTTCCGGAAGAATGAGTGGATATGCCGGTTCAGCCATTCGGCACCTCCTCGTTGCCGGATATCGTAACGCCGGTCGCCTCCGGCCGCAACTCAGGAGGCCCGCGGCTCGACCGGGGCGCCGGACAGCTCAAGCCCGAGGACTTCGAGCTCGCGGCGGAAGCGCTCTTCGAGCTCCGCCTTCTCCGGCTCCGGCAGGAAGGCATGGCGGAGGGCGTTCAGCGAGAAGCCCGCCAGCTCGGCCGGGGCGTAGCCGAAGGTCTGGTGGAGGCGTACGTACTCGCGGGTGAGATTGGTATTGAAGAAGGACGGGTCGTCCGAGTTGACGGTCAAAGCCAGGCCCGCCCGGTAGAGCCGGTCGAAGGAATGGCTCGCCATGTCGGGGGCGACGCCGAGGCAGAGGTTGGACGTCGGGCAGACTTCCAGCGGGATGCCGGCGGTCCGCAGCGTCTCGACCAGCGCGGGGTCGTCGCTCGCCCGCACTCCGTGCCCGATCCGCTCGGCCCCGCAGACGTCGAGCACGGATCGGATCGACTCGGGGCCCGCGTGCTCGCCGGCGTGGGCCACGCAGTGCAGCCCGCCGCGGCGGGCCGCCGCGAAGTGCTCGCGGAACGGCTCGTTGGGGTACTTCGCCTCGATCCCCGAGAGGCCGAGCGCCACCACGCCGCGCCCGCGGCCGGCGAGCGCCCACTCCAGCGTGGCGTCGGCCATCTTCGGGACGTTCCTCACGATGTCCGGGATGAACCGCAGGAGGACGCCGTAGCGCTTGTACCCTTCGCGCGCCGCCTCCTCCAGGGCCGCCAGCACCTCGGCGCCGTCGGCGCCGTTCATGAGGTGCGTGCCGATCGTGAAGTGGGCCTCGGTGTAGACGACGTTCTGATAGGCCTGCTCGGCCAGGAAGTCGAGCGCCAGGAGCTGGAAGTCCTCCGGGTGGCGCAACGCCCGCGAACAGGCGAGGTAGACCTGGACGAAGTGCTCGAAGTCGCGGAACCGGAACCAGCGCTTGAGGCCCGCCTCGTCGCGCGCCGGCAGCTCGATCTGGTTGCGCCGCGCCAGCTCCAGCAGCACCGCCGGGCGCATCGCGCCCTCCAGGTGCACGTGCAGCTCGACCTTCGGCATGCGAAGGAGGAATCGTTCCAGGCTCATGCGGAGGACGGGGAGCGGAGGCGCTGGCGCAACCGGGCGAGCACCGGCTCCGGCACCAGCCCTGTCAGGTCGCCCCCCAGGGAGAAGACCTCCTTGACCAGACGGCTCGACAGATAGCTGTAGTCCTCGCGCGGCATCATGAAGACCGTCTCGACCCGGGGGTTCAGCCGGCGGTTCATCAGCGCCATCTGGAACTCATACTCAAAGTCGGAGACGGCGCGCAGGCCGCGCACCACGGCACGCGCCCCCACCCGCTCCATGAAGTCGACCAGGAGGCCGGAGAAGCTCTCGACCCGCACGTCGGCGCGGCCGTCGACTAGCCCGCGGATGATCTCCACCCGCTCCTCGACCGAGAACAGCGGCTGCTTGCCCTCGTTGTGCAGCACGGCGACGACCACCTCGTCGAAGAGCGGACGGCAGCGCTCGATGATGTCGAGATGACCGTTGTGGATGGGGTCGAACGACCCCGGGTAGACGGCGGTCCGGCGGCTCATTTCGTCTGCGTCGACAGGTTGAAGGTGACCACGTTGTGGGCGGCGTCGGTGACCCGCAGCAGCAGCAGGTCTCCGCCCTCGCCCGGCTCGATCAGCAGCGTCTCCGTATGGCCGTCGAGCAGCCCGTCGGTCGACCGCACCGGTTTCCACTCCGCGGCGTCCACGCTGTAGACCGCCTCGCGGATCGGGCTCGCCGCATCCCGCACGGTGACGCGCAGGCGCGCCCCGTCGCGCTGTACGCCGGCGAGCACCGGCGTCGTATGGTCGATCACCACCGGATCGCTCACCCGTTCCGCGGTGAGCGCGTTCTCCGGCTCGTTGGCGGCGCGGTCCGAGGCGACCAGCCGGAAGCGGTAGGTGCCGTCGGGCAGGGCGGTCGCGTCGAAGCTGTAGTGGTCTTCCTCGAAGTCCTTGACCACCTCCAGCCACCGGCCCTCGCCGGCGCCGCCGTCTCCCAGGGGGCGCACCGGCCGGAACCAGAGCTCGTACACCAGCGCGTCGTTGTTGGGGTCGCTGGCGGTCCAGCGCAAGGTCTGGAACCCCTTCTTCCAGAGCGGCTTGGTACGGTTGCGGTCGTCGTCGTCCGAGGACGGCTCCAGGGTGGTGAAGATGCCCTCCCGGTTGGGGTGGGCCGGCTCGTAGACCTGGTTCGACGGGTTGAAGTTGGCCGGCACCAGGATCTGACCGGCGTCGAGCGCCGACAGGACCTGGATCCTGGGGCTCATGTTCTCCTGCCGGTAGGAGAGCTCGGCGCCGTAGAGGCGGGGCGACCCGCCCTGGCCGGAGCGGAGCTGGGCGCGCCACTGGACGTAGCGGCCGCGCGGCGCGCCGACCTGCAGCTCCTCCCCGTCCCTGGGCTCAGAC
>JBKKAU010000933.1:0-5076 GCA_046714475.1 Thermoanaerobaculia bacterium | reverse complement strand
GGTGATCGCCGAGGGCGACGTCTTCACCCTGGAGCCGGGCCTCTACGATCCGGGCGCCGAAGGCGGCGGATATGGGGTGCGTCTGGAAGACCTCGTCCGGATGGGGCCGGACGGCCTCGAGAACCTGACCCCCCTTCCCTACGATCTCGACCCGCGGGCGTGGTAGCTTTTCCGCTCCTACGAGGAGCGGATCATGAGCGACGACACCGCGGTCTACGAGAAGCTGGGCGCCTTCTACCTGGGACGGCCGTACGACCTGGAGCGGGGGGAGGCGACGCCGGTCCCCCTGCTCTACGACTCGCGCGACCTGGTGACGCACGCGGTCTGCGTCGGCATGACCGGCAGCGGCAAGACCGGTCTCCTGGTCGGGCTGATCGAGGAGGCGGCGATCGACGGCATCCCCGCCCTGGTGATCGACCCCAAGGGGGACCTCGCCAACCTCCTGCTGACCTTCCCCAACCTCTCGCCCGCCGAGCTCGCCCCCTGGGTCGACCCCGACGCCGCGGCGCGCCACAAGCTGTCGCCCGAGGAGTTCGCGGCCCGCGAGGCGGCGACCTGGAAGAACGGCCTCGCCCAGTGGGGGCAGACCCCGGAGCGCATCGTCCGGCTGCGCGAGGCCGCGGACTTCGCGGTCTACACGCCGGGCAGCGAAGCGGGTCTGCCGGTCTCGATCCTCTCTTCGCTCGCCGCGCCGCCGCCCGACGTGATCGCCGACGGCGACCTGCTGCGCGAGCGGATCGGCACCCTGGTCGCCAGTCTCCTGGGGCTCCTCGACATCGATTCCGACCCGCTCCAGGGGCGCGAGTCGATCCTGCTCGCCACCCTTTTCGACGCCGCCTGGCGGCAGGGGAGGGGGCTCGACCTCGCGGCGCTGATCCAGCAGATCCAGAAGCCGCCGGTCGAGCGCATCGGCGTCATGGACCTCGAGACCTTCTATCCGGCCAAGGAGCGGTTCGCCCTCTCCATGGCGGTCAACAACCTCCTCGGCTCGCCCGGCTTCGCGGCCTGGCTCACCGGCGAGCCGCTGGACGTCGACCGCCTGCTCTACACGCCGTCGGGGAAGCCGCGCGTCGCGGTCTTCTCGATCGCCCACCTCTCCGACCGCGAGCGGATGTTCTTCGTCTCGCTGCTGCTCCACCAGACCCTCGGCTGGATGCGCGGCAAGCCGGGCACCTCGAGCCTGCGCGCCCTGCTCGTCATGGACGAGGTCTTCGGCTACATGCCGCCGGTCGCCGAGCCGCCGTCGAAGCGGGCGATGCTCACCCTGCTCAAGCAGGCGCGGGCCTTCGGCCTGGGGCTGGTGCTCGCCACGCAGAACCCGGTGGACCTCGACTACAAGGGACTGGGCAACGTCGGCACCTGGTTCCTGGGCCGCCTGCAGACCGAGCGCGACAAGGCGCGGCTGATGGACGGCCTCCAGGGCGCCGCCGCCGGCGCCCTGGACCGCGGCCGGCTGGACGAGATCCTGTCCAACCTCGGCAAGCGGGTCTTCCTGCTGCACGACGTGCACCAGGAGGAGCCGGTGGTCTTCCAGACCCGCTGGACCCTCTCCTACCTGCGCGGGCCGCTCACCCGCCCGGAGATCAAGCGGTTGATGGACCCGCGCAAGCAGGCGGCATCGGCTCCGAGCCCGATGGCTTCCACCGCGGCGCGCCCTGTCTCCGAGCCAATGTCCGCATCGGCCGCATCGGCCGCATCGGCTCCGGAGCCCGCCGAAGGGGGGGCGGCGTCCGTCCCTCCGACCTTGCCGCCGGAGGTCTCGCAGCGTTTCCTGCCGGTCCGCTCCAAGCCCGCCGGGATCGTGTACGAGCCGGCCCTGTTCGCGGTCGCCAAGGTGCATTATTGCGAGAAGGCGATCGAGCACGACGAGGAGGTCTCGCTGCTGGCGCCCCTGGGGAGCGGCGAGCCGGACTGGTACGCGGCCGAGCCGGTCGTGGACCTGTGGAAGGAGGACCTGGAGACCGAGCCGGTGACCGGCGCCCGCTTCGCCCCGCTGCCGGACGAGGCCGTGCGGGCGCGCAGCTACGCCGGCTGGCAGCGCGGCCTCGAAGAGGCGCTGTACCGCACCCGCCGTTGCGAGCTGTTCAGCAGCCCGTCGCTCGGCGAGGTCTCGCGGCCGGGCGAGCTGGAGCGCGACTTCCGCATCCGTCTGGCCGACATCGCCCGCGAGAAGCGGGACGCCCAGGTCGAGGTCCTGCGCAAGAAGCACGCGCCGCGCCTCAACCAGCTCGAAGACCGCATCCGCCGGGCCGAGCAGGCGCGGGAGAAGCAGTCCGAGCAGGCGCGCCAGCAGACCTGGCACAGCGTGCTGACCGCCGGCACCGCGGTGGCCTCCATGTTCTTCGGCCGCCGCGGCTCCAGCTTCGGACGCGCCACCTCGGCGGCGCGCGGCGTCGGCCGGGTCTTCCAGGAGCGCAAGGACGTCGAGCACGCCGAGGAGAACCTCGAGTCGCTGCAGCGCCAGCTCGCCGACTTGAACGCCGACCTGGAAGCCGAGATCGCGCGCCTCGACGAGCGTTTCGACCCCGAGGCCGAGGCCCTGGAGACCGTGGCGCTGAAACCGCGCCGGCAGGATGTCGAGGTGCGTTTCTTCACCCTGGCGTGGGCGCCGACGCGGGAGGGGGAGGCGGCGTGGTAGGGCTTGCCCCCCGGGCGCAATGAATTGCGCCCCTACATCGTTTTGGTGCGCCTTCCGCGCTGAATCTGATGTAGGGGCGCGATTCATCGCGCCCGGGGTGGGAGGGAAGCCCGGAGGGCGCCCTTCTTTGTAGCCCAGGGTGGAAACCCTGGGCGTCCCCGGCGTCGTGGCCCGGCGTGGCCCGGCGTCCGTGCCCCGGCGGATGGCGCCCAGGGTTTCCACCCTGGGCTAGGAAGAAGGACGTCCCCTACGGGGACTACCCTCCGCCCACCCGGGAGGGGGCTCGGAGGTGCCGCCCGTTGGGTGTACCATTCCGCCATGGAGACCCTCCTCAGCATCCTGGTCGGGCTGGGCCTGAGTGCGGCCTGCGGGTTCCGCATCTTCATCCCGCCCCTGATCGTCTGTCTGGCCGCGCGGACGGGGCATCTGGGGCTCGGCGAGAGCTTCTCGTGGATGACCTCGAACACGGCGCTGATCGCCCTGTCGGTGGCGACGCTGCTGGAGATCGCCGGCTATTACATCCCCTGGGTCGACAACCTCCTCGACGCCGTCGCGACGCCGACCGCGGTCGTGGCCGGCGTGCTGGTGTCGGCCTCGACCTTCACGGACGTCAGCCCGTTCCTGAAATGGACGCTGGCGATCCTGGCGGGCGGCGGAACGGCGGCGGCGTTTCACGGCATCACCGCGACGGCGCGGCAGATCTCCTCGTTGAGCACCGGCGGGCTCGGCAATCCGCTGCTGGCGACCTTCGAGGCGGCCAGCTCGGCGCTGTTGTCGGTCCTCGCGGTGACCTTGCCGGTCCTGGCGATCCTGATCGTGATCGGGCTGTTGTACTTTGGGGTCAAGCGCCTGCTCTTCCGGAGGCCGGCGCGCGTTGGGTAGTCATCTATTGAAGGGGGGCAGCAAGGAGGTCTCATGGTGCATGTGGATCCATGGATGCGTTCCCTGGGCGTCCTGATCCTTGTCGGGGCGCTTCTCGTGGTGGGCGCGGGTTGTGCCACCGTGGCCGAACAGGGAGACCGCCCGGCTCTCTCGCGGGCGCTCCGCGCCAAGGGGCTCGACCCGGCCACGGTCGTGATCCCCTACGAGCTCGATGAAGAGATGAAGGCCTGGGCACGGCAGGTGGTGCCCAAGGGGACCCCGGACGACAAGCGCCTGGGCATGCTGCTCTATGGGCTGCTCGGCCCGCAGCAGCTCCACCTCGAGTACGAGGCGAACCGCACGGCGACCGCCCGGGAGGTCTTCGACGCCCGGCGCGCCAACTGCCTGGCCTTCACCAGCCTGTTCGTGGGCATGGCGCGCGAGATCGGAGTCCCCGCCTTCTACCTGGACGTCGAGGAGGTCGAGGACTTCGAGAAAGAGGGCGACCTGGTGGTCGTGTCCGGGCACGTCAGCGCCGGCTACGGCGTCGGCCGCGACTTGAAGATCCTCGACTTCTCGGCCGCGCCGCGGTCCGGCTACAAGCGCCGCGTCCAGCCGATCTCCGATATCACCGCCATCGCGCTCTTCAACTCCAACCGCGGCGCCGAAGCGCTGCGCGCCGGCAAGGAGAACGAGGCGCTGGACTGGCTGCGGAAGGCGGTGGCGATCGATCCGGAGCTGGCGCGCGCCTGGATCAACTACGGCGTCGCCCTGCGGCGGACCGGCGATCCCGGGAAGGCCGAGACGGCCTACCGCAAGGCGCTGGAGGTCGATCCGGGATCGGTGTCGGCCTACCAGAACCTGGCGGCGCTGCTGACGCACCAGGGCAAGAGGAAAGAGGCGGGCGAGCTGCTGGCGCTGACCGCCAAGACCGGCAACCGCAACCCGTACAGCTACCTGGCGCTCGGCGACTGGAGCCTCTCCAACGGCCAGGTCGACGAGGCGCGCCGGTTCTACAAGCGGGCGCTCCGCCTCTACAGGGACCACGCCGAGCCCTACGCCGCCATGGGCATCGTCTCGCTGCTGAGCGGCGACCGCCCCGAGGCCGAGAAGTGGCTGCGCAAGGCGGTGGCCATCGACCAGGAGAACGGGCGGGTGCAACAGCTCTCGCGGCGTCTCGGCAATGGCGGGGTTCAGCGTGGGATGAGCGGCCGGGGATGAAATCGTTTACCCGCTACCTGACGATGGAGGTCCCGGCGCGGATGGACTTCGTCAACCTCACGCCGGACGTCGAACGCGCCGTCGCCGAGAGCGGAGTGACCGAAGGCCTCTGCCTGGTCAACGCCATGCACATCACGGCGAGCGTCTTCATCAACGACGACGAGCCGGGTCTGCACCACGACTACAAGCGCTGGTTGGAAGAGCTGGCGCCGTTCGACGCCAGCCCGCAGCGCTACCACCACAACCGCACCGGCGAGGACAACGCCGACGCTCACCACAAGCGGCAGGTGATGGGCCGCGAGGTGGTGGTGGCGATCACCGGCGGGCGCCTCGATTTCGGGCCGTGGGAGCAGATC
>JBKKAU010000932.1:0-9957 GCA_046714475.1 Thermoanaerobaculia bacterium | reverse complement strand
GCCGTTGGCGCCGTAGATCATCCAGGGGGCCTCGCTCATATCAGGCATCTTACCTTCCAGCGGAGGGCCTGGGAGGACGAAAAGGACTTCAAGGACGGCAAAGACTCCCGCGGTTTCTGGTCCTTGGAGTCCTTGCTGTCCTTTAGGTCCTTTTCGCCAGCGCCTCGCGCGCCTGGATCACTTGGCGCAGCGCCTCTTTCGGGGTGGCGGCGAGCGCGGTCAGGTGCCCCATCTTACGTCCCGGCCGGGCGGCGGCCTTGCCGTAGAGGTGGAGCTTGACCTCGGGAAAACGGCAGGCGGCGGCCCAGTCCGGCTCGCCGTCCCGCCAGAGGTCGCCCAGGAGGTTGGCCATCGCCGCCGGGCGCAGCATCCCGGTCGAGCCGAGCGGCAGGCCGCAGATGGCGCGGAGCTGCTGCTCGAACTGGCTGGTCACGCAGGCGTCGAAGGTGAGGTGCCCGGAGTTGTGCGGACGCGGCGCGAGCTCGTTGACCAGCAGGCGACCGTCCCGCCCTGCGAACATCTCAACGCAGAGCACCCCCACCACGTCGAGCCCCTCGAGGACGCCGCGGGCGATCTCCACCGCCTCGGCGGCCAACTCCGGCGGCACCGCCGCCGGGGCGATCGAGACGTCCAGGATGTGGCGGCTGTGGCGGTTTTCGATCACCCCGAAATGGGCGAACGAGCCGTCGAGGCCGCGCGCCGCCACCACCGAGACCTCGCGCTCGAAGTCGACGAACGCCTCGAGCACGGCTTCGTCCGTGCCGAGCGCCGCCCAGGCGGCCGCCGCCTCGCCGGCCGACTCGATCCTGACCTGCCCCTTGCCGTCGTAGCCCCACCCCGCCGTCTTGAGCACCGCCGGGGTGCCCAGCCGCGCCAGCGCCTCCCGCAGCTCCTCCTCGGAGCGGACCGCCGCGAACGGCGTGACGGGGAAGCCGGCGCCGGCCAGGAAGCCCTTCTCCCGCAGCCGGTTCTGGGTGGTATGGAGGACGGAGCCGGCGGGGCGGACCGGCGCGTGCTCCGCCGCCGCCGCCGCCGCCGCGGCCGACACCTTCTCGAACTCGAATGTGACCACGTCGACGCCGCGGGCGAACCCGCGCACCGCGTCGAGGTCGTCGTACGCCGCCCGGACCTCGCGGGCGGCGACCTGGCCGGTCGGGGTGTCGTCGTCGGGGGAGAAGGTGTGGACGCGGGAGCCCATGCGCCGGGCGGCGATGGCGAACATGCGTCCGAGTTGGCCGCTGCCCAGGACGCCGAGGGTGGCGCCGGGCAGGAGGGGCCGGCTCACGGCAGCGACTCTTCGCGGACCCGGCGCGCCTGCTCCTCGGCGAACTCGCGCAGCTTGCCGCGCAGCTCCGGGCGGGTCACTGCGAGGATGCGGATGGCGAGGAGGGCGGCGTTGGCGGCGCCGGCCTTGCCGATCGCCAGCGTGCCGACGGGGACCCCGGCCGGCATCTGGACGATCGACAGCAGCGAGTCGAGGCCGTTCAACGCCTGGCTCTGCACCGGGACCCCGAGGACAGGGAGTTGCGTCTGCGAGGCGACCATGCCGGGGAGGTGGGCGGCGCCGCCGGCGCCGGCGACGATCACCTCGACCCCGCGGGCCTCGGCGCCCAGGGCGAACTCGCGCATCCATTCGGGAGTGCGGTGGGCGGAGACGATCCGGCACTCGTGGGGGACGCCGAAGCGGGTGAGCATCTCATCCGCGTGGCGCATCGTCTCCCAGTCGGACTTGCTCCCCATGATGACGCTCACCAGGGGGGTCTCGTCGGTGTGCATGTCGGTTCAGGTTGGGGATGAGAGCGGGCCGGGGCCGCTCGCCGGGCGAGCTTAGCACAACGGCTTGTGCAACCGGCCCGGCGGTGTCACAGAGACATCACATTTCGCCCTCCCTCCCGGCCGGCTCCTGGCATAGAATCACCAGGAAATCGAATCCTCACGCACTTCCAAAAATACCAAGGAGGGTCTATGGTGCGTTTCTTCTCCTCTCGTCATGGAGCGTGTACATTGCTGCTCGCCTGCGCCGTGCTCTTCGGCTTGTCGCCGCGGGCGGCGGCGCAGACCGACGTCACCACCAGCCGCATCTCCGGCGCCGTCAGCGACGCCGACGGCGCGCCGCTGCCGGGCGTCACGGTGACGGCCACCAACAAGGAGACCGGCCTGCAGATGCTCGGCGTCACCGACGAGCGCGGCTTCTACCGGCTGCTCAACCTGCCGACCGGCACCTACGACGTCAACGCCTCGCTCGACGGCTTCGTCCCCGCCGTCGCCGAGAACGTCCGGCTGCTGCTCGGCTCCACGCCCACCATCAACTTCAACCTGCAGAGCTCGTCGGTCGCCGAGACGATCACCGTCACCAGCGAGGTGCCGGTCATCGAGGTCACCAACACCGCGGTCGGCACCACCATCCAGCAAGAGCAGATCGAGAACCTGCCGACGCAGGGGACCGACTTCAGGAACCTGGTGCTGCTGACCCCGGAGACCCGCCTCGACTCCGAGCGCGGCAACATCTCGATCTCCGGCCAGCGCGGCATCAACACCAACGTCACCGTCGACGGCGTCGACTACAACAACGCCTTCTTCGGCGGCACCGTGGGCGGCGCCGAGGGCCGCGCGCCGCTCTCCATCTCGCAGGAGTCGATCAAGGAGTTCAGCGTCATCACCAACGGCGCCTCGGTCGAGTTCGGCCGGTCCGGCGGCGGCTTCGTCAACGTCATCACCAAGAGCGGCACCAACAACCTGCATGGCTCGCTCTTCTACTACAACCAGCCGCAGAGCCTGATCTCCGACTTCGACAACGGCGTCGAGCCGGCGGACCAGGAGAAGGACCAGTTCGGCGGCTCGCTCGGCGGCGCGATCGTCCGCGACCGGCTCTTCTACTTCCTGTCGTACGACAACCAGGAGCAGAGCGTCGCGGTGCCGGTCGACCCCGCGTTGCAGAACCTGAACCCCGCCATCTTCAACCGCTACCCCGTGCTGCGCTCGGATCCCCAGTACGTCCAGACGCGGGACGGCAACGTCGCCTTCGGCCGCCTGGACTTCCAGGCCACCCCGGCGCACCGCCTGATGGCGCGCGTCAACATGACCGAATACGAGGGCATCAACGGCACCTCCAACTCGCAGAACCGGGCGTCGACGACCAACGGCATCGAGGGGCTCGACACCAAGTCCTACGTCGGCCAGTACTCCGGCCAGTGGGGCGCCAACCTGTTGAACGACCTCAACCTGAACTTCATCACCGAGGACACGCCGCGCGCGGACAAGGGGCTCGGCCTCCCCGAGATCCAGCTCCGCAGCCCCAGCCTCACCCTCGGCGAGGTGAGCTTCCTGCCGATCACGTCGACGACCGAGCGCAAGGGCCTGGGCAACACGGTGACCTACATGCTCAGCCAGCACGTGATCAAGGGCGGCGTCGAGTACAACGACACCTCCATCGAACAGGTCTTCCGCGGCAACTGGCGCGGCGTCTACATCTTCGCCAACGAGGCGGATCTGCTGGCAGGGCGCTGGAACGAGTACCGGCAGTTCGGCGGCCTCGGCGGGCGCACCTCCGAGGAGGCGGGCCGGGCCGACTTCGGCCAGAAGGAGACCGCGCTCTTCCTGCAGGACCAGTGGTTCGTGCGCTCCAACCTCACCCTCCAGGCGGGCCTGCGCTGGGAGCAGCAGGACAACCCCGACGATCCGATCCTGAACCCCTATACGACGCCGAACGCCAACGGCTCCTTCCCGCTGAACGCCCAGATCCCGGATACCGACAACCAGCTCTCTCCCCGCCTGGGCCTCTCCTGGGCGCCGGACGCGAAGACCGCCGTCCGCTTCTCGGTCGGCCGCTACTGGAGCCGCACCCCGGCGATCCTCCTCGCCCAGCTCTACACCTCCAACGGTCTACGCGCTACGCAGCACATCATCTTCGCCCCGCGGGACGCCAACGGCAATTTCATCGCTCCGACCGACCGGCTGGCTCCGGGTTGGGGCGCCGACTTCAACCCCCAGGGCGTCGAGCGGATCGACTTCACGCGGGTGCCCAACCCGGTCCGCCCCGGCGTCTTCGCCATCGATCCCAACTTTGAAAACCCCTATACGGACCGCGTGACCCTGGGCGCCGAGCGCGAGATCTTCCCCAAGACGGCCCTGGGCGTCGACTTCACCTACGCCGAAGGCAACCAGCTCCAGCGCCTGGTCGACATCAACCGCCGGTACAGCGGCGCGACGGCGGCCAACGGGCTGCCGGCCTACAACACGAACCCGGCGACCCAGCCGTACCCGTACTACGGCCGCATCACCACCAGCATCTCCGACGCCGAGTCCGAGTACTACGGGGTGACCATGACCCTCAACCGCCGCTTCGAGGACAACTTCAGCGTCTACGGCGCGGTCACCTGGTCGGAAGACAAGGACCACGACTCCAACGAGCGCAACTTCGCCGGCATCCAGCTCGAGGACTTCAACGACCCCGACCTGAACTGGGGCTATTCCAACCGCGACCAGCGTTGGAAGGGCGTGGTCAACGGCGTCTGGGAAACCCCGTGGTGGGGCCTCGGCCTCTCCGGCGCGTTCCGCTACATCACGGGCTCGCCGTACAACGCCCTCACCGGCACCGATGTCAACCTGGACGGCAACAGCGGCACCGACCGGCCGACGGTCGGCGGCGAGCACTTCGAGCGCAACAGATTCCGCCAGCCGGACTACTACAGCCTCGACATGCGGCTGTCGAAGGGCTTCGCCATCTACAACGGCGACCTCGACCTGTTCGTCGAGTGCTTCAACTGCACCGACGCGGCCAACCGCTTCGTCCTGGGCTCCAACCAGACCTGGGGCACCGGCCAGACCCCGGACCCGCGCTTCAACTTCGGCGCCGAGAACGGCGTCGGCACGCCGCGCACGATCCAGCTCGGCATCCGGTACGACTTCTAAGAACGGCTGACAGACGGATTCGAGACGGGGGGCGGCAACGCCCCCCGTTTTGGTTTTACCTCAGAAACCGGCGTCGCGGTTCGCGTCCCGGACGAGCCGGTTGATCTGCCGGACGTGCTGCCCGTACATGGCGAAGATCTTTTTTTGATTCCGCACCTGGTTCCTGCGCCTGACGCCACCGGCGAAAAGCATGGTCCCACCGTCGAGCGAGTAGTGCCCCGGCGGGCCCTTGAAAGGCACGAAGCTGTATCCCACTTGATAGCCATTGATCCAGGCCCTGAGGCAGAGCTCGTTGTCGAAACAGATCCCCGGCTCGCCGGCACGCGAGAACGAGTAGTCCCACCCTCCGAGGGCCTCGTAGTGCCGTTTGCGGATGAAGTAGGGCCCGATGTTCACGTGGTGCACGAACTGGAACGGCGCCTTTCCCCAGATCCGCTTCGCCTTCTTCGGGTCCGGATGGAAGCTGCCGAAGCCCATGAAGCCGCCGATCACCGCCAGTTCAGGAAATCTTTCGAAGCGCGCGAGCGCGGCATCGAGCCAGCGAAACCCGCGGGGGATGCGGTCGTCGTCCTGGACCAGACAGATGACCTCCGCGCTGGCGAAACGGATCGCCCGGTCGAGGACCCTGATCTCATGGATGTCGTTCGAATGGATCAGGAAGTCGTTGGGCCCGCGCAGATGGGACATCCACTTCTCGTGCGAACCGTCCAGCGAGCCGTCTTCGCAAACGATCAGCTCGCAAGCGCCCAGGCGTCTGAGCCCCGAGACGAGAGGGTCGATGTTGCCGAGGCGGTTGAAGGAATGGACGACGAACGCAAGCTTGGACCGGTCGCGGTATTGGACCGCTGACGACAGGCGGCTGGCCTTCTCCGCCTTGACGCGCCGGATCAGCTCCGGGTTGGCAGCGGTCACACCCTCACCTCTTCATCCGGCCGGGAACGGTCAGGGCGGTGAGTGTTCGTGTGAGGCAGGTTCGGGACGTTCAACAAAGCGGTCCGGGCCAGGCTGCCGCCGTTGTGGACGAGGTGATCGCAGCGGCTCAGCAGCAGGTACTCGATGATCGCCTCCTCCCCGTTCTTCGCCGCGCGGTCCCGGTCGGCGGCGATATACGCGGGCATGATCCACCCCGTAGGGCCCTTTCCCGCGGCCTCGCCGAGCGCGTGACGGATGCTGTCGTACGCGACGATCCGGCTGCCGAATTCTTCCTTGAAGTAGCCCAGAGAGGCTTGATCGTCCGTCGCGACGAAAACCTTCGCAGACGGGTGGATGCCCAGGAGGCGCCGCAGCTCCGCGCTGTATTTGGCCAACATCAAAGAGCCTTGGCGGTGGGGCCGGATCTCCTCCTTCGAGATGGCGTCCGTGCCCCGGGCGTGAACGCCGATGACGTAGTCGCCATCCATACACCGGCTGAAGAAGCTGTCGACCTTCCGGCGGATATAGGCCCGGGGCCGGATATACCGGCGGATGATCGCCGCAGTCTGCTGCCGCAAGGCGTCGTCCGGATCCTCGAACAGGTACGGGATGGACAGCGCCTTGCCCCGCAGATCGGGATGGTCCCCGAAGTGATTGGATACAAAGATACCGTCGTCAATGGGGTAGCCGACCTCGAGAGCGTCCGGAAAACGTGCGGAGATCATTTCCCGGATGGACTCCGGAATCCAGGACGCCGGATACGCCGGCACGAGAGGCTGGAAGTAGTATTCCCACACGGTGTCTTCCTTGTGATATCCGCGGGGAGTCCAATAACAGGTCCTGCCTTGGAAGTAGACGATGGGGACGCGCCCTTCCTGCAGCGCCCAAGGGATGTTCGCGATGACCTGCTGCACCAGCGAGAACAGGCCGACGTCCCGTTCGCAGATGATGTGAAATCTCATGGGGTGCCGGTGCTCCGCACGGGGGGTCGTCCCGCCAGCATGAGCTTCGATGAGAATCTTTTGTTCCTTACTGCCTTGACAGTAGAGTACATCCTCGCGACTTGTTGTCAATACCAAGAGTTCCATGGTTGCGCGATCAGTGCCGTATTCCACATATTCAGCCTATGTGAATGTGTCCCTCTGGACCTATCGATTGAATCTGGAAGAGGCACAAAGAGAACAGGAGGCGGAGAGTCCCCCTGTTCTCTGATCCTCGGCGACCACTAAAATCGGAACGCGCTCGCACGGCTTCCGTCCGGCCGCCTCCGGCAATTTACCAGACGAACAGCAGGTCGAACCGGTTGTCCGAGAGAGCCCCCTGGTGGTTGAAGCACCTCACGGTCGCCGAGAAGTCCGCGCCGCCCGTCGTCCAGCTCACGATCTTGCAGTAGTCGGCGTCCTCGCCGCCGTAGGCCGTCACCTGGACATGCCCCCCAGGTCCCCAGGTGCCGCTGCCGCCGAACAGGGAGCCGCCGCCGACGCCCTTGCACGTCACCGTGTAGACGCCGACCGCGGTCCTGGTGACGGTGTTCGCCGCCGCCCGGCCAACCGCGTTGTAGGAATAGGGGGGGCTGGGAGAGTAGGGAGTATTGATGGCGGACGAGGCGTTGTTGGCCCAGACATAGCACTGGGTCGAGGAGCCGCGGCCCGGATCGGCAACGGCAGCCGACGCCAGACCTCCGAGGACGAGCGCGAACGCGCAGACCAAAGCCATTTTTTTCATGACAGACCTTCCTTTCTTTTTTGAGGAGACCGAACTACCTGTCTTACGTCTTCCAGGCGATCAGGCTGTGCCTTTCGTTACAACACAGGCTCGACGGAAGGTCTGGACGAATTTCAGCGGTGTGCCTCCACCCCCACCTGCCGGCACATGTCCAGCACGGGGCAGGTCGAGCACCAAGGAAGGTTGCCGGTGCAGATGTGTTTGCCGAAGGGGACCAGCAGGCGGTTGATCTCCACCCAGTACTTCTGCGGGAGCTTTTCCTCCAGCTCGAGCAGAGTCCGCTCCGGCGCCGGCTGCCCGACATAGCCCCAGCGGTTGGTGACGCGGTGGACATGGACGTCGACGCCGATCCGTGCCTGGCCGCAGGCGATGCCCAGCACCAGGTTGGCGCACTTCGGACCGACACCCTGGAAGGAGAGCAGGACCTCCTCCCGGCACGGGAGGTCGCCGCCGTGCTCCGTCACGATGCGGCGGGAGATCTCCCGGGTCTGGCGCGCCTTGGGCTCATGGAAGGTGCTGGCGCCGATCGCCGCGTCGATCTGTGCCGCGGTCAGCCGGCCCATCTGCTCCGGCGTCCGGGCGATCCCGAACAGCCGCCGCGAACAGACCATCGTGGTCTCGTCGCGGGTGCGGATCGAGATGATGCAGGCGACGAGCATCTCGAACGGCGACCCGAACCCCTCGTCGGCCAGCGCGAACATCGCCGCCTTCGGAAAGGGCTGGACGGCCTGGCGGATGCGCTGGACCGCGAGGTCGACGTCAAAAGGGCGCTTGCGGATCATGTGGAGAATGATCCGCATGGAAGGTGCGTCTGTCCATACCTAAATTGCGTCCGGAGGGAACGCTGGCGGGCGGGGTCCTCTCTTCTGGAGCCTGATGTTCTACTCAGTGGCGATGGAATACACTGTCTATGGTAGAGGAGACGCGAGATGACAACCACACGGCCCGACATCACAATCTTGAGCGTTTGTCCACCGAAACAGGGGCAGGCGAGGTCCGAGGTGATCCGCGATGCGACCACCTGTCTTGTCGATGAGGAGGAAAAGCAGCCCTCTGCCTACGACCGGCTGCAGCCCTTCATAGGGATCGTCGACAGCGGCGACCCGAAGCTCTCGGAGGGCACCGGTAAGAGGCTGCAAGAGATCCTTGAGGACAGGTAGCAGCCATGAGGACGAAACGAGATCCCGCTGTCATGGCGCGCATGCGTACGGCCTTCGACCTGTATGAGACGGCCGAAGCCATGATGCGGCAAAACCTCCGGCGCCGTCATCCCGAAGCGAGCGAAGCCGAGATCGAGCATCACCTCAGGGCTTGGCTGCGACACCGCCCTGGCGCTGAGCAGGGGGACGCGGTAGGCCGTCCTTCCAAAAGGTTCGAGAGACCGGAGTGACCCCTTCCCCTACCACGTGACTCGGCGAAGATTCAAAACGTAGTCGAAGTGGTCATCCCGGCTGACGACCGGCTGGTGATGCTGCCGTGCCAACGCGGCGATCCAGAGGTCGTTCTCTGGAATCGGCTTGCCCTTCCGACGGAGCTCGTCCCGCAGGTGCGAATACGTTTCGGCGGTGGCTTTATCGACATGCAACACGATGGATTCTCGGATGAGGATCTCCAGAAGGCTCTGGAGGTGATCGCGACGACGCGAGCCAAGGAGTCCATAACGGTACTCGCCAATGACGATCACCGGCAGGTGGTGTCGCTGGTCCCCGGCTAGAACCTCGCCAAGCGCGGGATCGCCAACAAAGAGCGCAGAGACGGCATTGGTGTCGAGGATCACCGCCACGCATCCGGCTCGATGCGCTCAAATTCCTCACCGACGATCGCATCCACCATCTCCACCTCCTCGCGCTCGGCTTGGCCGAAGACGCTTCGCCAACCTCGTGGCGAATCCCCAGTTGCCCGCCTCTCTAGATGGGCTTGGAGTGCCTCGGTGACAAAGTCCTTGAGGCTCTCCCCTCGGAGCGCAGCTGTGGCCTTGGTTCGCTTGAAGAGGTCGTCCGGGATCTCCAATGTGGTCTTCATACCTCCATCTTCCCATATTTATGGGCAACCTTCAAGCTCCGGCTCCGCCAGAACTGCTAGACCAGAGAAAAACTCCCAGTGTGCACGTCTATCTCTTTGAAACTGGGGCTCGCTATGCCCAGTAATTGATGCCGCATAGCCAGTTGATGTTCAGCTATGATGCAGCTTACTTACGGAAAGACAAAACCCGTATGCGGGTGAGGAGTGAGCTTGATGGCTACTTCCCCTCATGCTGCCCCCCGGTGGCATGCATTGCTGCTCTTAGAGGGTGTTTGGGAAGTCATTTCCGAGCGAGCCGTCCGAGCATCAGCCTTATCATGGCTAGCCTGATCATTGCCACGCTCGTCTCGGCAAAAGCTTCGTAGTCCTTGCTCAGCCTGCGATAGC
>JBKKAU010000931.1:0-4361 GCA_046714475.1 Thermoanaerobaculia bacterium | reverse complement strand
TTCGGCGGCTGCTTCTGTTGTTTATAAGACCCCGCCCTCGCTCGGGCCGGCGCGCCGGCGCGCCCGCTGGCGCCCCCGGGGTGTCCGTTCCACCCGCGGTGCCCGATCGCGCGGCCGCGCTGCGCGGCGGAGACGCCGCCTCTCGCCGGCGTTGAGCAGGAGCCGCAGGAGCCGCACCTCGCCGCCTGCTTCTACCCCGGCGAGCTGAGGCCGCGGCGCGAGGAAGGGCGGTCAGCGTAAACTTTCGGCCGGGTTCCGCGTACATCGAGCATGGATCGGCTCGAGGCAAGCCGCCGGACCCGCTCAAACTGAAATCGTCTTCGAACCGATCTCATACTCTCTGAGGGGCATTTCATGACGAGAAGGTCACTTCGGGTTGGTGCAGGAAGCCGGGCGCGGCGGTGGGCCGCGGCTCTGGTGGCAGGTCTGGTGATCACCGCGGGCATGATGGCGGACGCGGCGGCGGCCCAGTCCGTGATCGAAACCAAGGGGTATACGCCGCCGGAAGCGGTCGAACAGCCGCTCGAGGTCCGGGAAGGCGTCCTCCAGCTCTCGCTCGACCAGGCGATCGAGATCGCGTTGCGCCGCAATCTGAACCTGGTCATCGAACGGTACGTCCGCAGGCAGCGGGAGTTGGGGATCGAGCAGACGCTCGGTCTATACGATCTGCTGACGAGCGCCACCCTCGCCGCTTCGGACACCGAGAACCCGACCTTTTCTTCGATCGAGGCGGCGACCTCGAGCAGCCAATCGCTGAACTTCGGCGTGACGCAACGGGTCCCTACCGGTGGCGACGTCACCATCGGATGGAACGGCCGGCGGCGCGAGGCGGTAGACCCGACGCAGCCCGGCATCCCCGTCTCCTACGGCTCCGGGTTCGCGTTCTCCTACGACCAGCCGCTGCTGCGCAACTTCGGCCGGCTGGCCAACGAGCGCCCGATCCTGCTCGCCCAGATCGACAACCGGGTCAGCCGGGAGACCTTCGAGCAGCAGGTGACCACGACGATCCAGCAGGTGGTCAACGCCTATTGGAACCTGGTGGAGGCCTACGAGCAGGGCGGAGTGGCCCAGGAGAGCCTCGCGCTGGCGCGCGAGCTCCACGACCGCAACCGCATCCAGGTCGAGGTCGGGACGCTCGCCCCGCTCGAGCTGGTGCAGAGCGAGGCGGCGATCGCCGTACGCGACGAGGACATCATCCGCGCCCAGGCGGCGATCGGCGACACGGCCGACCTGCTCCGCCAGCTTCTCAACCTGCCGCAGGGGGATCTCTGGCAGGTCGACATCCGGCCGACGACGAAGCCGGAGACCGAGCGCGTGGCCATCGACGTCAACGAGGCGATCCGTATCGCCCTCGCCGAGCGTCCCGAGGTCCGCACGCAGCAGCTCTTCCTCGAGCGCAACCAGCTCGACGCGCGGTACTTCCAAAACCAGCTGCTGCCACAGCTCAACCTGTCGTTGGATTACAACCTGGCCGGCGTGGGCCTGGGATTCTCGAACGCCCTGGAGCAGGTCTACCTCCTTGACTTTCCGGGCTGGGCGGCCCAGCTCACGTTCGCCTACCCGCTCCAGAACCGCGGCGCCCGGGCCCAGAAGGCCATCGCCGACATCGACGTGGAGCGGGCCCTCCTGGAGCTCGACGACATCGAGAACGTGGTCACGACCGAGGTGCGCCAGGCGGCCCGGCGCGTTGACACGGCCGCCAAGCAGATCGAGGCGGCCCGCGCTTCGAGCCGGTTCCAGGAGCGCAACCTGGAGGCCGAGCGGAAGCGCTACGAGAACGGTATGTCGACCAGCTTCGAGATCACGCAGATCCAGGAGGACCTGACGCTGGCCCGCAGCCGCGTGGTGACGGCGACCATCGCCTACCAGACGGCGCTGACCGAGTACTACCGGGCGACCGGCCGTCTGCTCGAGCAGGAGAGCGTCCAGATCTCGGACCCCGAGAAGCCGATCGACCGTTTCACCCTCTGGTAGGGCACAAGGGGAGCGAGGAAGAGCACCATGGGCGACTCGAGCTTCGGCAGGTTGATCGGGGTGCTGGTATCGCCGGGCGCCACCTTCAGGTCGATCGCCCAGCGGCCGACCTGGGCGGTGGCCATGGTGGTGCTGATCGGACTGATCCTGGTCATGACGGTCCTGATGTTCCAGCGGGTCGACTTCGCCGAGATGATGCGCCAGCAGATGGCCGAGCGGGGGCAGCCCGTCCCTGAAGAGATGGAGAACGCCGGCGGCGGCATGGTGAGCTGCTATGCGGTCGCGGGAGCCGTGGCGTGGATGGCGGGGCTGCTGATCCTGGCCGCCATCTTCCTGGCGTTCAACCTCTTCGGAGGGCAGCTCAGGTACGTCACCAGCCTTTCGGTGCTCCTCCACGCGATGATGCCGTTCGCCGTGTCGACCCTCCTGGTCATCCCCGTGATCCTCAGCCGGGAGGCGATCACCATGGAGGAGGTCCAGCAGGGCGGTCTGCTGCCGTCGAGCCTGGGCATCCTGGCGCCCGAGGACGCTTCGCCACGGCTCCTGGCGCTGCTGACGAGCTTCGAGTTCTTCACCTTCTGGACCCTGATCCTGCTGATCATCGGCTACCAGATCGCCGCCCGCGTCTCCAGGACCACCGCCACGGTCACCGTCCTGGTCCTCTGGGCTCTGACGGTCCTGCTGCGGGTCGGGCTGGCAGGCTTTTCCCCCATGGGAGGCGCGAGTTGAAGAAGCTCCTCATCGGCGCCGTCGTGGTCCTGCTGCTGGCGGCCATGGTGTTTGCCGGCGTCCGCAGCAAGGGCCGCGAGAAGGGCACCCAGGTCTATGCCGAGGAGGTGACGCGGCGCAGCCTCACCCAGGTGGTCAAGGCGAGCGGCTCGATCGACCCGCGGGTCAAGGTCAACATCTCGGCCCATGTGATCGGCAAGATCCAGAAGCTCTACGTCGAGGAGGGGGACCAGATCCGGGCGGGGCAGCCGTTCCTGCAGCTCGAGAGGGAGGCCTACCTGGCGCAGCGCGACCAGTGGGCCGCGCAGCTGCGCAGCTCGCAGACCGCCGTGCGGCAGTCCGAGGTCCGGCTCGCCGACGCCCGCCAGAAGCTGGGACGGGCGAACCGCCTGTCCGGCGAGGGCATCCTCTCGACCGAAAACCTCGAAGGCGCCCAACTCGCCGAGACCTCCGCCCGTCTCCAGCTCGACGAGGCGCGCGAGATGGTCCTGCAGATGAGGGCCAACCTCGACAAGGCGCAGGACGACCTCTCGAAGACCACGATCTACGCTCCGCTCTCCGGGCACGTCATCGACTTGAACGCCGAGGAGGGGGAGGTCGTGGTCTCCGGCACCATGAACAACCCCGGCTCGGTGATCGGCATCATCGCCGACCTGTCGGAGATCCTGGCCCAGGTCGACGTCGACGAGACCGAGATCGTCAACGTCAAGATAGGGCAGGAGGCGGTGCTCAAGGTCGACGCCGTGCCGGACCGGGAATACCACGGCCGTGTGGTCGAGGTTGGAAGCTCGGGGTTCAACCGGCCGCAGCAGCCGGACGTTACCTTCTACCAGGTCAAGGTCCTGCTGCGCGACGCCGATGCGGAGCTGCGGGCGGGCATGTCGGTGCGGGCCGAGATCCAGACGGCTGCCCATGCCGACGTCGCGGTGGTCCCGATCCAGGCGGTGGTCGAGCGGCCGCCGGTCCGGCCTGAAGGAGAAGAGTCCCGCGCCGATGCGAGCGATACGGATGACGAGGAGGTCAAGGTCGTCTTCGTCATCGAGGAGGGCAAGGCGCGCCAGCGCCCGGTCGAGACCGGCATCTCCGACGAGACCCACGTCGAGCTGCGCTCCGGGGTCAAGCCGGGCGAGACGGTCGTGACCGGCCCGTACCGCACCCTGCGCGACATCAAGGACGGCGACGCGGTCTACGTCGGCAAGGCCGACGACAAGGAAAAGAACGACCGGCCGGGCGGCGGGGACGAAGAAGAAGACCCGGACGAAGAGGAGTAGAGCACGTGGCGCTGATCGAGCTGAACGACATCCGCAAGGTCTATGACATGGGGGCCGAGAAGGTCCATGCGCTGAACGGCGTCGACCTCAGCGTCGAGCGCGGCGAGTACCTGGCCATCATGGGCTCGTCGGGCAGCGGCAAGTCGACGCTGATGAACCTGGTCGGCTGCCTCGACACCCCGTCGACGGGCTCGTACCGGCTGAACGGCGTGGCGGTCGAGGAGCTGGACGACCAGGAGCTGGCGGGGATCCGCAACAAGGAGATCGGCTTCGTCTTCCAGACCTTCAACCTGCTCGCCCGGACCGACGCCCTCCACAACGTCGAGCTGCCGCTCATCTACGCGGGCATGCCGCGAGCCGAGCGGCGCGTGCGGGCCAGCCGCGCCC
>JBKKAU010000930.1:0-1762 GCA_046714475.1 Thermoanaerobaculia bacterium | reverse complement strand
CCTGGTGCTGGCCCGGCCGGCCGGCCACCGCGATCCCTCGTACCTGGCCGCCGCGGTGGCCGCGGAAGAGATCACTGTCCTGCAGCTCGTGTCCTCACAACTCGCTCCGTTCCTGGACGACGAAGGGAGCGCCGGCTGCCGGGGCTTGGGGCGTCTGTTTTGCGGCGGCGAAGCGCTTCCGGGCGCCCTCACCGAACGGGCCTGCGAGCGCTTGGACGTGCCCGTGTGCAACCTATACGGCCCGACCGAGTGCGCCATCGACGCGACCTTCTGGCCCTGCCTGCCGGGAGAGGCGCCCGCGGTGCAGCCGATCGGCCGTGCTGTCGACAACGTGCGCGTTCACGTGCTCGACGCGCACGGCGAGCCGCTGCCGCTCGGCGCGCCCGGGGAGCTGTTCGTCGGGGGCGCGGGGCTCGCCCGCGGCTACCTGGGACGGCCGGACTCGACGGCCGAGCGGTTCGTCCCCGATCCCTGGTCCGCGCGGCCAGGCGAGCGCCTCTACCGCACGGGAGACCGGGCGCGGCGGCGGGCGGACGGGGTGCTGGAATATCTGGGCCGGCTCGACCAGCAGGTCAAGGTGCGCGGCGTGCGTATCGAGCCGGCCGAGGTGGAGGCTGCGCTGACGGCCCTGCCGGGGATCCGGGAGGCCCTGGTGTGGGCGCGCGGCCAAGGGGCGGAGGCCCGGCTGCTGGCCTGCGTGGCGGTCGGTCCGGACGCGGGTCTCACGCAGGCCTTCCTCCGCGAGGCGTTGCGCGGCAGGTTGCCGGACGCCCTGCTGCCCTCCGGCTTCGCGTTCGTCCCGGAGCTCCCCCGGCTGCCCGGCGGCAAAGTGGACCGGCGGACGGTCCTGGCGCTCGAGCCGGAGGTTGCGCCGGCAGCGGAGAGCGATCTGCCTCGCACGCTCGTGGAAGAGGTCCTGGCCGGGATCTTCGCCGAGGTGCTCGGCGTGGAGCGGCCCGGCCGTAGCGCGGGCTTCTTCGATCTGGGCGGCCACTCGTTGCTCGCCACGCAGGCGATGGCGCGGGTGCGCCGCGCCTTCGGCGTCGACCTGCCGCTGGCGGTGCTGTTCGAGGCGCAGACCGTCGCCGCCCTGGCCGCAAGGGTTGAAGCGGCTCGCGGTGCCGTGCGCGGGCCCGAGCCCCCGCCGCTGGTCCCGGTCCCCCGGGACGGCTCCCTCACCCTCGCCTTCGCCCAGGAGCGCCTCTGGTTCCTGGACCAGCTGGAGCCCGGGAGCCCGGTCTGGAACATGCCGGCCGCCCTGCGCCTTGAGGGGGACTTCGACGTCCCCGCCCTGGAACGGGCCTTTGCCACGGTGGTTTCGCGGCACGAGGCGTTGCGCACCACCTTCCCGGCGGTGGCCGGCCGGCCGGTGCAGCGGATCGCGCCTGCGGCGGCGTTCGCCCTGCCGGTGATCGACCTGACCGCACGGCCGGCCGGTCTGGAGCGGCTGGCCCGGGAGGAGGCGGAGCGGCTGTTCGACCTGACTCGCGGGCCGCTGCTGCGGGCTGTGCTGGTCCGCCTCGGAGCCGCCGAGCACGTTCTGCTGCTCAACCTGCATCACATCGTCTCCGACGGCTGGTCGGTGGGCGTGCTGGTGCGAGAGATGGCAGCTGCCTATGAGGGCCGTCCTCTCCCGGCTCTGCCGGTGCAGTACGCCGACTATGGGGTCTGGCAGCGGCGGTGGCTGGCGGGCGCAGCGCTGGAAAGGGAGATCGGCTGGTGGCGCGGGCAGCTGGCGGGCGCGCCCGCCGAGCTGGAGCTG
>JBKKAU010000929.1:0-2124 GCA_046714475.1 Thermoanaerobaculia bacterium | reverse complement strand
GTTTCTCGCCGTTCGACCTGGTGCTGCGGGCCGCCCGCGTCGGGGACGGACTCGCCCTCTCCCTGCAGTACGACGCCGACCTGTTCGACGGCACCACGGCGGAGCGGCTGGCTGGCCACTTGGCTGCGCTGCTCGCCGCGGCCGTGACGACGCCGGAGCGGCCGATGGGAGAGCTGCCCTGGTGGTCCGCGGCGCAACGGGCCCAGCTCCTGGTGGAATGGGCCCGCGGAGCTGCGCCTGCGGGCCGCAGCGGCGATCTGGACGAGCAGGTGCAGGCGCAGGCCGTCGCGAGGCCCGCAGCGCCGGCCGTAGTCTGGGGCGAGGGGAGCTGGACATACCGCGAGCTGAACCGGCGTGTGGAAGCGCTGGCGGCCTACCTGCGGGCGCTCGGCGTGGGACCGGAGTCCCTCGTGGGGATCTGCCAGGAGCGCTCGCCGGAGCTGGTGCTGAGCCAGCTCGCCGTGGCCAGGGCCGGCGGCGCCTTCGTTCCGCTCGATCCGGACCATCCCGACGAGCGCCTGGCCTGGCAGCTGGACGATGCGCGGCCGACCGTGCTCCTGACCGGCGCGGCGTCGGCGCGGCGGCTGGCGTTCGCCGGCCCGGTGATCGATCCAGGCGCCTACCCGGGCAAGACCGTTCCATGGGGAGGAACGACCGTGCCGGCGCAGGCACGGACCTACGTCCTCTACACCTCCGGCTCCACAGGCCGGCCCAAGGGGGTGGAGGTCTCCCGCGGCGCCCTGCGGAACCTGGTGGGCTGGCACGTGCGGGCGTTCGGCGTCGGCCCGGAGGACCGCGCAGCCCTCCTCGCCGGGGTCGGGTTCGACGCCTCGATCTGGGAGCTGTGGCCCTATCTGACGACAGGCGCCTCGGTGCACGTGCCCCCCGCGGCGGTGCGCCTAGCGCCCGCGGCGCTGCGCGACTGGCTGGTGGAGCAGCGGATCACCGTGGCGTTCATCCCCACGGTCCTCACCGAGGAGCTGCTGCGCTTGGACTGGCCCGCGGGGACGTCCTTGCGTCTCCTGCTGACCGGCGGCGACCGCTTGGTGTCCCGACCGCGGCCGGGTCTGCCGTTCGTCCTGGTAAACAACTACGGTCCCACGGAAGCGGCGGTGGTGACCACCTCGGGCGTGGTCCCTACCGAGGGCCCGGCAGGCCGGGCGCCCTCCTTGGGCCGGCCGGTGGACGGCTCCGCGGTCTACCTGCTGGATCGTTTCCTGCGGCTGCTGCCGCCCGGGGTGACGGGCGAGCTGTGCATCGGCGGCGCCGGGCTGGCGCGCGGCTACCTGGGGCGGCCGGACCTGACGGCGGAGCGGTTCGTTCCCGATCCGCTCGGCGGCGCGCCGGGGACGCGCCTGTACCGCACAGGCGACCTGGCGCGGTGGAGCCCCGCTGGGGAGATCGAGTTCCTGGGCCGCGCGGACCAGCAGGTGAAGATCCGCGGGTTCCGGATCGAGCTCGGAGAGGTCGAGGCGGCTCTGGCCGCCTGTCCGGGCGTGGGAGAGGCGGCGGTCCTCGGCCTCGACAATGGCATGGGGGGGCGCCGGCTGGTGGCCTATGTTGCGCCGCCCGTGCCGGGAGCCGAGCTGCGCGAGCTCCTGCGAGCCCGGCTGCCCGAGGCCGTGGTGCCGGCCGCCTACGTCGGCCTGGAGTCGCTGCCCGTCACCGGCAACGGCAAGGTGGACCGCCGGGCTCTGGCGGCGCTGGCGCCCGCGCCGGATGCCGCGGGCGAGGCGCCGCGGACGCCCCTGGAGGATATCGTGGCCGGAGCGTTCGCCGCCCTGCTCGGCACCGGGGAGGTGGGGCGGGACGCCGACTTCTTCGCGCTCGGTGGGCACTCCCTCCTCGCCACCCGGCTCGTCGCCCGGGTGCGGCGCGACCTGGGGCTGGAGATCGAGCTGCGCGAGGTGTTCGCCGCACCTACTGTGGCCGGGCTGGCGGAGCGCATCGGCGAGCTCCTCCGCGAGCCACGTCCCGAACCGCCGCCGCTACGGCTGGTGGCGCGGGATCGGGACCTCCCGCCGTCGTTCGCCCAGGAGCGCGTCTGGTTTCTGGATCAGCTCGCGCCCGGAAGCCCGGTCTACAACGTCCCGGCAGCGTTGCGCGTCCGGGGCGCCGTCGACC
>JBKKAU010000928.1:0-4757 GCA_046714475.1 Thermoanaerobaculia bacterium | reverse complement strand
GGTGCGAGATCAACGTGGCTTCGCCGCTCCTCGATTTGCCGCGCTTTGGCGCCGGGCGCGTACACGAACATCGGCACCCGCACGAGCACCTCCCAGAGTTCGAAGGCGTGCTTGTACATCTCGTGCTCGCCGAACGCCTCGCCGTGATCGGCGGTCACGATGAGGATGGTGTCGGCGAGTTGCCCGCCGCGCCGCAGGCGCTCGACCAGGCTGCCGATGTGGTCGTCGGTGTAGCGAATCTCGCCGTCGTAGAGCGCCTCGTAGTCGTCGGCCGCCAGGCGGACCGCTGCCGTGGAGCTCAGGACCGGGCCTGCCGGGTCGAGGGGGTCGAGCTCGCGCGGGCCGCCCGGCCGGGTGAACAAGGTCGCGTAGCGGCCCGGCGGTGCATACGGCGCGTGCACGTCCCGATAGTGGAGATACGCGAAGAAGGGCTTGTCGGGCTCGCGGTCGAGCCATCCTTCAAAGCGGCGGTTGATCCGGCTCGCCGTCTCCTGGATCGTCATGTAGCCCGGCTGACCCAGCCGCACGTCGCCGAGCCCAAAAGCGTCGTCGTAGACGTCAAAGCCCTGGTCGAAGTGGAACGAGCGGTGAAGGGACGGGTTGGGCATGAAGGCCGCCGTGCGGTAGCCGCGCTCACGCAGGACTTCGGCGAGCGTGCGGTACTCATCGCTCAGCGCCTCGACCTGCGCCCCTTGGCTCAGCACGCCGTGGCCAGCAGGAAACACCGAGGTGAAGATCGACGCCACGGCGGCGCGGGTGTAGCTGGCCGGACTGGTGACGTCGGCGAAGAGGACGCCCCGCCGGGCCAGCCCGTCGATGGTGGGCGAGACGGGACGGGAGTAGCCGTAGCAGCCGAGGTGATCGGGACGCAGGGCGTCGACGACCAGCACGAGCACGTTCGGCTGCCGTGAAGCCGGAGGGCGGCAGGCGAGCGCTCCCAGGGTCGCGAGGGCGAGCGCCGCCGCCGCCAGGCGACGCGCGGTACGGTGCGGCGGGATGATTTTGAGGCCGTGAGCAGGAAGGTGAGCGATTTTTCCTCCGTTTTCCGTGGCAGGAGTTATATCAAATGTATGCCTGGTTCGCGAACGCCCCCGACTCCAAACCTGGCTTCCCTTCCCTGCCTGGACACCCCAGTCAGGAGCCGGCAGAGGTATTTAATCCTTCTCTGATTGGCTGGCACTTCAAGCTGGGATCAATGATAAATTACAAAATGCGGCCTGCTGGGATATGGGATGGAACTGGGACTACTCTACGTGCAGCTGTAACCCTTCAAGTGGGTGTGATGTTTATAGCGCGAATAAAAGGCCCTATTGTCCTTAAGAGCCTCTAACCAAGCTTGCCTCCGTGGTGATGTAGGGAGGGGCTCGTCCCCTCCCGGGCGGGGGCAAGCCCCGCCCCTACATCACCCTCTTATACATAAGTCGATCGTAGGGATGTGGATGTAGCATCATGATCCCGGAGGAGGCGTCCTCTCCTCCGGGGCTTGAGCCGGCGGATTCGTGCCCGAGATCGCGTAGGATGCAAGCGAGATCAGGAACATGGCCACCACCCCTCCCCCGAGGACCGATGCCGGAACAGGGAGCGAGCAGAGATACCGCACCACCACAAAGCCCATGTACACATAAAACAGCCGGTTCCATAGATCGACCCGGATCCCGGGCTGGCGCCGTCTCCTCACCAGGACGACGACGGCGCCCGCCGACACGATCGCCTGGCGCAAGAGGATGATCACCCCCAGAGGGTACGGGAGCACCGCCTTGTACGTCATGGCCAGGATGAGGAGCGACAGCCCTACAATGTCTACACAGGAGTCCAGAATGCGGAATCGGGGCGCGAACGAGGGCGCATAAAGGCGCACCAGATAACCGTCCAGGATATCGCTCAGGATGGTGAGCGCAACGAGATAAGGTATCGTGAATTCAAGCTCCGGGATGTGCGCCCACCCCAGGACGTGGGATATCAGGAGAACGAAGACACCGATCCGGAACATCACAATCGCGAGCGAGAGCCACGGCCGCGAAAAGAAGATGGCGAACAGGTCGTACTTGAAATAGTACTTGGCTTGCCCTTGAAAAAATGAGGTGATGATCACGTAGACACTAGCTGGCAGCAAAACGAAGAGCAGCCGCTCCTCCCTGCTCGTATTGATGTTGAAGAACGCCCATATCGACAGAGCCTCCGAGGCGAGGACCGCCATCAGGAAACCCAGCGCGATATTCCGGTAATGGGGGTACTGCAACCCTTGGAGGGGATTCTCCGTCCTTCTCCGCAGCCAGTCGTGATGCCAGAGCAGCCGCTTCCTTGCGGCCTGAGGCGCGGCGGCGTTGATCCTTTCCTCCAACTCACAAAGAAAGCTGTCGGCTCGCTGCTGACGGACAATCTCCCCAAACCAAAAAAAGAATGTATAGGTAACGTAGATTGGAATCAGCAGTAAAAAGTACAGAACGCGTACCCATTGGAGGTTTCGGATTGCTTCCGAACCCAGGCCGGCGGAAAAGAGCACAGCGGTTGTGGAGAACCCCCAGTTCAGAATCGTATGAGCGTTTTGATTGCAGGCGATGACCTCCCCGCGGAGAGCCTTGTACTCCTCCAACTCAATCGTCAGGTCCAAAGGCACCGGATTCTCTGGCATGGGCAGCGCCTCACGGCGATACTATGATTCTACACCCCAACAGGGCTCGCCAAGAAGCAGCCCTCATCCACCGTTGTTCGCGAACGACTGGCCGAGCGCCTGCCGCGAAACCTGTCTTCCGCCGATCATCCGCGAGAGCATCGAGTCGGCAGCCTAGAGGAACTCTCGAGACGACAAATCCCTGCCCTTTCCCCGACAGGTTTGCGTATCCTTCCTTGCCTGATACGTACAAAGCCGCACTATGCCAGTCTGGTGCTTTTTATGGTGCGTGCGATGCATGGTGCGCCAATCCGGCAACTGTCTGCAGCTGGAATCAGGATACCCAAAATGCCTGTCCTGATCCCATTCTCCAGCTACCTGTGCGGGTCAGCTTGGATCGACCACAGGTTGATTGTTGACGAGGCCACCTCTCCGGATCAGGTTGCTTTCCCGGCTGGTCGGTATCGGCGTCAAGGTCACCCGCGCCCGGATCTCGTCCTCTTCCAGGACAAGAATCCCGGCATCTTCATCAAGCTTGGTCAAGGGCACGAACTGTTGGATAGCGCGGCTGAAATGCGGGTTGTTCGAGGTGAAGACGATAATCTCTTCCCTTAGCTTCACCAGGAGGTCGTCGGTGCCGTCACCGGGGGTGTCGTCCCCGATGAGCTCACAGACGTCTCGATAGGTCTGTGCGCTGGCCAGGTCGTGGTTACTGGCGGAGACCGTGTAGCCGACTTGTACGCTGGCGTTGCCGGGGCTGTTTCCGGGTCCGATTGTCAGAGTGATGGGTCCGATCGTTGCCATGCTGATGCTCCATTCTGTAGGTGGTGGAAGGAACCCAGGGGAGTCCGGTCTTACTGCGGACGAGCCCTGCGCTTACATGCCTTTATGTTTAGGCGATGATTGGGGCCGCTTCGTTACACTGGATCGGCGACGAGGAGCGACCGGCGCCGCGCCCCAGGCCCGGGCCGCACGCGATCCCGAGTTCGCCGACGGCCTTGAAACGGGCTATACCGACTTCAAAGTCGGCGCCCTTCTCCGCCAGGCTCGCGAGAAGGCCGGCCTCACCCAAGAACAGGTGGCCGAGCGCTTGGCCACGAAGAAGTCCGCTATCAGCCGCATCGAGAATAGCGCAGGCAGCATCCGCTTTTCGACTCTCGAGCGTTATGCGCGAGCCATCGGCTGGCAGCTCTCACTGGAGCTTCATCCCCCTCGAAAGAGCACCAGCCCGACTCGCTCACCGCGTTGAACGAGGGGGAGTTTGAGCGTCTCCCATTGCTCATGGCCTCATCCTTGTCGTGACAACCTGAGCAGTCAAGAGCATCAACGACTTACGATTTCGTTCAATCCCTCGATTACCTGATCCAACTCCTCCGGAGACACGGCACCGATCCTGCCGTTCAGACGCTCGGTCGAGAGCGTCCGGACTTGGCTGATCTTGACCCAGGAGCGTTTCGGCAGATCTTTGGAGGCCAGTTCTAGCGTCAGAGGAAAACCCGCGCTCGGCGGCTGACTCGTGATGGCGAGGGCGATCACCATGCCGGAGCGTGCATTGAAGACATCGTGGCTGATGATGAGCACAGGTCGCAGGCCCGCCTGCTCACGACCACGTACCGGATTCAAGTCGGCCCACCAGACATCGCCTCTCAGTATTCGGGCCATGCCGCCAGTTCCCGGTCCATGCCCTCCTCAGCCATCGCCTGCTCGGCGGCAGGATCCAGCTTGGCGCACTCCCGCGCAAGCCGGCTACGCCTCATCCGGGCAAGCTTGTCTTGCAGCGCTTCCTGAATGGCTCTGCTGCGGTTGGGGAATACGCTCCGAGAGACGAGTTGGTCCAACTCCTCGAGCACCTTGGAGTCGATCGTGACGGCAACTTTGGTTGTGGGCATCCTGGCTTGCCTCCCGAAGGGTATGATACTTCATCATACCTCGTGCGCCGCAACCGCTCCCGCTACGATCTCCCCGCCTCCGACGCCATGGCATGGCCCCCCACCCTGGGCTCCCTTGTCGTGGTCCTGTGCCCTGCATCGCCGCGCCGCCAAGACTGCGGCGATGCTCCTCGTGCCTTTCCTACTGGAAGGGATTCTCATCCGCCGTCGGCCCGTAGAGCGACGGGGGAAATTGGCGGGCGCCTCCGTTCCAGAGG
>JBKKAU010000927.1:0-4785 GCA_046714475.1 Thermoanaerobaculia bacterium | reverse complement strand
GGCCCGCACCGCGCCGTCGCTCGCCGCGTCGACCTCGGCGGCGAGCCGCTCCTCCCCCCCCGCCAGCGCGATGTGGACGGGCCGGCCCGGCCGCGTCCGCAGCTCGCGGGCGGCGGCGCCCCAGCGGGCCGGCGGGTAGGTCTTGTTGGCCCAGCCCGCCCCGGGATGGATCAGCACGAACGGCCCCGAGCCCAGGACCCGGCGCGCCTCGTCCGGCAGCTCGGGCTCCTCCCGGAACAGCTTGCCGGGGCCGAAGTCCGCCGGCTCAGGCGGGACGCCCAGGGGAGCGGCGAGGGAGAGGGCGCGGTCGACCGCGTGCGTGCCGCGGGGCTCCACCCCTTCGTTGATCCAGATGCCGCTCGACGGCTCGCGCCGCCGCCGCCAGGCGGGTCCGATGCGGCGCTCGGAGGCGGACAGGACCGCCAGCAGACCGGCCTTGTGATTGCCCATCAGGTCGAGGACGGCGTCGGGGGCGAAGCGGTCCAGGGCGTCGAGGAACGCCCGCACCTCCCGCAGGGTCTCGCGGGCGAACGGCCGGCGCCGCCAGGGGCGGAGGCGTACCCGCAGCAGCTCGTCGAGATCGGGATGCCCCTCGAGCAGCGGCGACATCCCGTCCTCGACGACCCAGCCGATCCGCGCTTCGGGATACCGCCGCCGCAACGCCGTGAGCACGGGCAGGGAGTGGACGATGTCTCCCAGGGCGCTCGTGCGGACGATCAGGATGCGGTTCATCCCGGGCGGGACGGGTCGGGCAGCGCCCTGACCCGCGAGATCAGGTCGCTCGTGGCATGGTCCTTGGGGTCGCCGACCAGCGCCGTCCTGCCGCCGTAGGCGCGCACGGTCTCGTACTCGGGCACGCGCTCCGGGGTGCCGTAGTCGGTCCCCTTGCAATGGACGTCCGGCTGGACCTCGGCGAGGAGCGGCGCCGGCGAGTCGCCGGCGAAGACCACGACGAAGTCGACCGGCTCCAGAGCGGCGAGCAGCTCGGCCCGCTCGGCGGCGGGCACCAGCGGCCGGCCGGCCCCCTTGAGGCTCGCCACCGAAGCGTCGTCGTTGACCGCCACGACCAGGGCGTCGGCCTCGGCGCGGGCGGCGCGCAGGTAGCGCAGGTGGCCGACGTGGAGCAGGTCGAAGTGGCCGTTGGCCAGGGCGACCCTCTTCCCCCGGGCCTTCAGGGCCGCGATCCGCGGGCGCAGCTCGTCGAGGCTCAGGACTTCGCCCACCGGATCTCCTCCAGCGGCCCGGGATCGCTCTGGATCGCCCGCCGCAGCTCGTCGGGGGTGAGCGTCGCGGTGCCCATCTTCATGACCACCACGCCGCCGGCATAGTTGGCGAGCAGCGCCGCTTCGAGCGGCGAGGCGCCGGCGGCCAGCGCCAGCGCGAAGGCGCCGATCACGGTGTCGCCGGCGCCGGTGACGTCGGCCACCTGGTCGGTGCCGTGGACCGGCAGATGCGCCGAGGCGCCGGAGCGGAACAGGCTCATGCCGCGGCTGCCGCGCGTGATCAGAAGGAAGCGCGCGCCGAGCCGCTCCAGCAGCCGGCGGCCCCCTCGCTCCAGGAGGTCCGGGTCGTCGTCGATCGCGGCGCCGAGGAGCGCTTCGGCCTCCTCCTCGTTGGGCGTCGCGCCGTCGAGCCCGGAGAACTCGGCGAGCCGGTAGCGGCTGTCGCAGACCAGCGTCGCTTCGTCCCCCAGCAGGGAGCGGATGCGCGGCAGCAGCGACGGCTCGACCGCGCCGTAGCCGTAGTCGGAGAGGACGGCCACCCGGAGCTCGCCGGCATGCCGACCAAGCACGCCGAGGAGATGCTCCTGCTCCTCGCCGGTGAGCGTCAACGTCTCCTCAATGTCGTAGCGGACGATCTGCTGCTTGATCGAGTGCTTGCCGCCGCCGAGGATGCGCACCTTGGTGGGCGTCCGGTAGCCCGGGCGCACCACGACCCCCTCGGTCGGGACCTCCAGCGCCTCCAGGGCGGCGAGCAGGCTGCGGCCGTTCGGATCGTCGCCGACGACGCCGAGGGGGAGAGGACGGCCGCCGAGCGCGGCGATGTTGGCGACCGCGTTGGCGCCGCCGCCGGGGGTCAGCTTCTCCCCCTGATAGGAGAGGATGAGCACCGGCGCCTCGCGGCTGATCCGCTTCGGCGTGCCGGTGATGAACAGGTCCGCCACCAGGTCGACCAGCATGGCGATCGGCTGCCCGGCCATGGCGTCGACGAGGCGCAGCAGCCGATGGGCGGTAGGGAGGAGCTGGAGCTCGGGCATTCGGAGGCGGAATTGTAGCAGTTAGCATAGCGAGGTCATGGCGCACCTCAATGATCTCCGGGATCTCCGGCTCTCCATCCTCCTCGGGCTCCTCGCCCTCGCCGCTCCGGCCGGGGCGCAGGAGGTCCGCGACGTCCTCGGTGCCACGCACGCCGCGGGCCGGTACAGCCTCACGGACCAGGACTTCCCGACAATCCAGGGGTCAGGGAGACGTTCCGGCTCCTTCCGGAGGTACACTAGGTCATGGTACGGATCGCAGTATGGCCGTTCCGGGTCATCCTCCTGCTGGGGCTTGGCCTTCTCGTCCCGTCGATTCCGACGTCCGCGGCCGAGGAGGTGCGGGACGTCCTCGGCGCCGCCCACGTCGCGGGCAAGTACAACTTCACCGGCGAGGACTACCTGAACGAAGGCGCCGACCGGCTGCTGGAGCTGGGCACTCGGGTCATCAAGGTCTGGTTCCGGCTCGACCCCGAGGCGTACTACCCCTTCAACTCCGACTGGTCCCCCGCCGCCGCCAACCTGGTCGAGCTGGCGCGGAAGCCCTACTACCAGGAGCTGTTCGCCAAGCCGTTCACCACCTACTTCCTGGTGGTCGCGCCGGTCACGGTCACCTCGCAGTTCCTGGACGGCATGACGCCCGAGGAGCTCGCGGCCGAGCGGGAGCACCTGCGCGCGCTCGCCGCCCATCTCCTCGCCACCTACGCCGGCAGCGGCAAGACCTTCGTCCTCCAGAACTGGGAGGGGGACCACCTGATGCGCCAGGGCCTGCCCGCCGGGGTCGAGCCCTACCCGAACCGCATCCAGGGCATGCGGGACTGGTGGAACGCGCGCCAGGAGGGGGTCGAGCAGGCCCGCCGCGAGGTCGCCGCGGAAGGGGTGACCGTGGCCCACGCGGTCGAGGTCAACCTGGTCGCCGAAGCCATGGCCGGCAAGATCACCGCCACCAATGACGTCCTCCCTTTCATCCGCACCGACCTCGTCTCCTACTCGAGTTGGGACCTGCGCTTCGACCGCGCGCTGCTCGTCCAGGCGCTCGACTACCTGGCGGAGAAGGCGCCGGACAGCGAGCTCTTCGGCGACCGCAACGTCTATCTGGGGGAGTTCGGCGGGGTGCGCGACCAGATGGCCGCCGGGGCCGACGTCCCCGCGGTCATCCAGGGCCTCACCGAGGCCGCCCTGGGATGGGGGGTGCGCTGGGCCGTGTACTGGCAGGTCTACTGCAACGGACAGGTCCGCGAGCTCCGCGGCAGGCGTCCGGCCGTCCGCGACCTGCGCGGTTTCTGGCTGGTCCGGCCGGACAACCGCAAAACCCGGGTCTGGGAGGCCTTCCACAAGCGCCTCTCCGGCACCCTGACGCGCGCCGCGCTCGCCAGCGCCGGCGGCACCGGCCGGCTGGTGGCGGTCGGCGAAGGCGGCGCCGTGCGGGTCAACCTGGACCGTCCCCGGCCCTGGACGACCTTCGCGGTCACCGACGTGAACGGCGGCGCGTTGCGCAGCGGCGAGCGGGTGACGCTCCAGGCGCACAGCGGCTTCTTCCTGTCCACGGACGGCGGGGGCAAGGTGACGGCGAAGAGCGCCGAGGCCGGTCCGGCCGAGACCTTCGTGATCTGGAAGGTCGGCGGCACGGGCACGATCCAGGGCAGCGACGACATCGCGCTCCAGGCCGGTTCCGGCCGCTATCTGGTCGTCGAAGGGTCCGGTCAGGTCCGCGCCGCCGCCACGTCGATCGAGCCCTCGGCGAAGTTCCGGCTCCGTTCGCGGGAGTAGGAGGGTCAGGCCAGCGGCTCGAAGCAGTAGCCGCCGCTCTGCCGGCGGCTCCAGAAGGGAGCGCCGGGCCAGCGCCGCTCCTGGGCGTAGTGGCGCCGCTGCAGGTCCAGACAGGCGCCGTAGGAGCGTTGCATCACGTCCAGGTAGGCGAGCCCGGCTTCGGGCTCCCCGGCGAGGAGGCCGGCGATGGCGTTGCCGGCGTAGAAGCCGGAACCCATGGCCGAGCCGATGCCGTGGGAGGAGAGGGGGTCGTAGGCCGCCGCGGCGTCCCCCAGGGCGAGCCAGCCGTCCCCGGCGATGGCGTCGAGACGGGAGGTCTCGGCGGGGAGGACGCGCGGCGGCTCCTGGAGGGCGTAGCAATGCTCCTCGGCCCGGGCCCGCGTCGCCTCCGTCCGTCCCAGCGCCCGGCGCCAGCCGTCTCCCTCCCGCAGCTCCGGGTCGAGGAGGTCGCCGTCGGTCATGAAGGCCACGGCCAGGCGGCCGTCGGCGAGGAGGGCCGAGTACCACCAGCCCTCGGGCACCGCCTCCACCAGCGTGTAGGTGTCGGCGTCCGGCGCGGGGCTCCCCAGCAGGGCGGCGACGCCCACGAGACGGTCGTAGCGCACCCGGCGCGCTCCGAGGCGCCGGGCCAGGCGGGCGGTCCTGCCGGTGGCGTCGGCGACGAAACCCGCCGTCAGCGTCCCGCCGTCCTCCATCTCCAGACACCAGCCGGCTCCCGACCGCTCGCAACGGGCGAAGCGGCAGTCCCGGCGCCACTCCGC
>JBKKAU010000926.1:0-1124 GCA_046714475.1 Thermoanaerobaculia bacterium | reverse complement strand
CCCTGCCGCGCGGCGCTCTCGTACTTGTAGGTCCAGCGGCCGTAGTAGAGCCGGCGGTTGCCTTCGAAGAGCTTGGGGTCCCAGTCGGGGTCGTTGTTGAGCATCACCAGGACCTTGCCCTTGAGGTTCTGGCCCTTGAAGTCGTTCCACTGGTACTCGGGCGCCTCGATGCCGTAGCCGACGAACACCAGCTCGGCGTTGTCGAGCGTCGACCGCTCTTCCTGCACGCCGCTGGCGGCGATGAAGTCGTCCTTGGCCTTCAAGGAAACGGTCTGGCCGCCCTTCTTGAACTCCCAGGCCGCGGGGATCCGGGCTTCGATGCCGACGATGTCGAAAGGCTGGAGATAGCTGCCGTCGTCGCCGCCCGGCTCCAGGCCGAGGAGCTGCAGGGTGCTCGCCAGGTAGATCTGGGTGAGCTGGTCGCCGCGGCTGGCCGGCCCGCGGCCCTCCAGCAGGTCGTCGGCCAGGTAGCGGATCGGACCTTCCAGAGAGGCCCGGTCGATGACCGCGGCCGCCCGGTCCAGGGCGGAGGCGGTGGAGGAGGACGGCGCCGTCTGGCCCGTCTGGGTCGTCTGGGCAGGGGCCGGGGCCGCCGCCAGCGCCAGCAGGAGCGGCAGGACGAGCCCCCGGCACCATGTCTGTCGTTCAAAGGTATGCATAGATCGAGACCTCCATAGGGTCGGTTTGCGGCTCACCACTCTAACAGAGGCGCTTGCGGACCAGGGCTCGGCACGTTATGTTTCCCTGGAGCGCGGCTGGCCGGGAACCAAGAGCGATGATGCTGCAGACGGTAGTTCGAGACTGCCTCTACCTGAACTGGGCTCTGCCGAAGGAGTCCCTGCCCGAGCCACCCTCGCCGCTGCGCTACCAGCTCCACAGCTGGCAGGGGAGGAGCTGGGTCTTCGCCTCGGCGGTGCTCTTCCACCAGGACTCGCTCCACCTGGCCTCGCTGCCGTTGCTGCGTCTCTGCTACCCCCAGCTCAACCTGCGGCTCTACGTGCTCGACGACGAGGGCACCCCTTCGGTGCTGTTCCGCAAGATGCTGATGCCGGCCTGGGTGGCCCCGGGGGTGAAGCTGATGACCCACCAGCCGGCGTCGCGCGCCCGCCTCGACTTCCCGCGCC
>JBKKAU010000925.1:0-6728 GCA_046714475.1 Thermoanaerobaculia bacterium | reverse complement strand
CGGATCTGCGAGCGCGGGCTGTGGAAGCCGACGCCGAGCGGCCGGCCGCGGGAGTCGAGGACCCGCGCCAGCGGGGCGTCGGCCGGACCCGCGGCCCGCGCCACGGCGCCCGAGAAGATCCAGGGGTGCCCCACGCGGACCGGCTTGTCCCGCTCGGGTTTGAGGTGGATTTCGGCGTAGGCGGGGGGGGCGGTGGACATGGGGGGAGCGTATCAGGAGGCCCTCTCCCCCGTCCCCCACTGTCCCTACCGTGCGCGTCAGGGGGGTGAGGGCCTCACCACGAACGGCGCCGCCGCGCTCTCGACCATCCCGGCGGCGCCGGTCAGGCGCACGGCGAGCCGGTACTCCCCCGGCGGCAGGTCCGGCGGCCGGAAGGAGGCGGCCAGCCGCTCGGGGTCGCCGCCCTCGCGCTCCAGCAGGCGGACCTCCCCCGTCCCGACCTCCCGGCCGTCCGCGGCGGTGATCCGCGCCAGGGCCTGGAGATCCCCCTCGCCCAGGTGGTAACCGACCAGGGCGATCCGCGTCTCCTGGCCCGGCGTGAGGAGCGGCCCGGGGATGGGGACGTAAGGCTCCTCTTTCATCCGGAAGGGGTAGGGGAGCTGCGCCTCGCCTTCCTGCGGAGCCTCGCGCACCGTCGGCCACGACCCGGGCGGCTGCGGGAAGAGGGGCGGCAGCAGCAGCGGCCTGCCGTGGACCAGGGCCGGCACGGTCAGCGGCAGCACGCGCAGGCCCGTGGCGCCGGTGACGCCGTTCCTCACCAGCACGCGCATCGAGTACTCGCCCGGTGGCAGGTCCAGGTGCCCCACGAACCGGAAGCCGCCGTGGAGCAGGGCCGTCTCCAGCTTGGCGAGGTCCAGGCCGACGGTCTGGGCAACGAAGTCGTGGACCGTCCCGGCGCCGTCCAGGGCGTAGACGTAGACCTCGGCCGGCAGGGACGTGCCCGGGGTGACGCCGGAGAGCAGCGCCGGCCCGTCGACCTCGACCACCACCGGCACATAGGCCATCGTCCCCTGGGGCGCCGGGAGCGGCGCGGCCAGCACGGCGGCCGGCAGCAGCCCCGTATCCTCGCCGCTCATCACCTGGTCGGCCGCCTGGAGCAGCCTCTCCAAGGGGCTCATCAGGGAGTAGGACCTGGGCGCGTAGTAGCCCGGCCGGTGCACCAGACGCGTGCCGCGCGGCTGGCCTTTCAGCTCGACCCGCAGGTCTTGGTACGAGCCGTCGCGCCGCACCTCTTCCGGCTGGAACGAGAGGACGTAGGTGACGCCGGTGCGCGCCAGCATCTGGCGCATCGCCTCGCCCAGGTCGTTGAAGTTCTGGTAGAGGTCGCCGCCGGTGTCGCGGGCCATGGCGATCAGGGTGTCGGTCCCCCCCTGGCGCTCGAAGCCGAGGTCGGAGCCGGCGCGCAGCCCGCCGATGTCGACCGCCTGCACGGTGCAGTCGGCGCGTCGGAGCTCCCGGAGCATCTCCTCGAAGTCGTTGAGCGCCCGGGTGTCGCCGAAGCGCTGCTCGGAAGAGACCCTCTTGTCGAGGCCGGCCCGCTCCGACTCCTCGTGCGCCCGGTGGGAGTCGGCGATATCCGTGCTCCCGGTCAGGATCGAGCTGTCGAACCCTTCGGAGAGGTAGACGACGTGCTTGCGGCCGGTGACGCCGCTCATCAGCCGGGCGAGGTCCGAGAAGGAGCGAGTGAAGGCGGCCACCTCGTTGCGCCGTGTTTCCAGGTCGGCCCGCCGCGACGATTGCGCTTGCTTGTCCAGGTAGTCGAGGAGCATCAGGAGGTTGCTGGCCCGGTTTCCACCCCCGCTCAAGCTCGATTCGACCTCCCGCCGGACCTCGGCGATCACCAGCCTCAGCGGGTCGGGCGACCGGTTCACCAGCTCCGGAGCGCCCAGGGATTCGAGCGCCGCGGCGATCTGCGCCCGGTCGGACGTGAAGCCGAGGACGAGCTGCGGCCCGCGCGAGGCGCTGTAGGTGGCGACCGCCGCCAGGTCGGTCGGGTGGAGCTGGTCGAGTACGGTCGCCGCCGCCGTGCGGGCCTGGAGGACCGCCTTGGGCTCGGAGAAGGAGAGGTCGAAGAGCAGCAGGAAGTGGCGGCGCGCCGCGGCGGGGACGGCCGCCCTGGCCGTGGCCGGAGCGGCGAGGTCCAGCACCTCGAAACCGGTGATCCGCTGCCTCTGGCGCCCCTGGTAGACCTCGAAGTCGGCGGCGGTCAGGCCGCGCACCGGCTGGCCGTCGCGCACCACCTGGACCGGCACCTCGACGACCACGACGTCGGTGGTGCCGCCGTAGAGCTGGGGCTGGGCGGAGGCCGGCGCGCCGCCGCCCAGAAGGGGGAGGAGGCATGCGGCGACGGTCCCGAACCGGCGGAGCGGTTGCGGCGGAGGAGTCCGTCTCATGGCCCTCCTCCTCCTACTTCGCCGTACCGCGCGCCGCGCCGCCACCGACCGCGAAGGGGGCCGCGGCGGCCTCGACCGTGCCCGCGGCGCCGGTCAGCCGCACCGTCAGCCAGTACCCCCCCGGCGCCAGGCTCGGCGGCCGGAAGGTCGCGGCCACCCGGTCCGGGGTGCCGGCCTCGCGCGCCAGCAGGCGGATCTCGCCGTCGCCGGCCTCCTTGCCGTCCTTCGAGGTGATCCGCGCCGCGGCCTGGAGGTCACCCTGCCCCAGGTGGTAGCCGACCAGGGCGATCGCCGTCTCCTGGCCGGGGGCGAGGACCGGCCGGGAGGCCGGGATGTAGGGCTGGTCCTTCTGCATGAAGGGGTAGGGCACGTTTTGAGGCGCATCGCCGCGCGGCGCCTCGCGCACCATCAGCCACTTGCCCGGCGGCTCCGGGAAGAAGGGCGGCAGCAGCACCGGCCTGGCCTGGCCGAAGGCCGGCACGGTCACCGGCACGACGCGCAGGCCCGAGGCGCCGGTGACGCCGTTCCTCACCAGCACGCGCACCGAGTACTCGCCCGGCAGCAGGTCGAGGTGGCCGAAGAACTTGAAGCCGGTCTGGCGCAGCGCCCCCTCCACCTTGGCGAGGTCCAGGCCGACCGTCTGGGTGAGGAAGTCGTGGACGCCGCCCGTGGCGTCCAGGGCGTAGACGTAGACCTCGGCCGGCAGCGCCGCGCCCTTGGGGGAGCCGGCGAGCAACGCCGCGCCGTCGACCTCGACCACCACCGGCACGTAGGCCTTGTCGCCGCCGACCTGGAAGGGGGCGGCCAGCACAGCGGTCGGCAGCGACCCGGGGTGGTCGCCGGCGACCACCTGGTTGGCGGCCTGGAGCAGCCGCTCGAACGGGTTCTGCTGCGCGAACGGCTTGGGCGCGTAGTAGCCCGGCCGGTGCAGCTGCCGTGTGCCGCGCGGCTGGTTCTTGAGCTCGATCCGCAGCTTGTGGTACTGGCCGTCGCGCTTGAGCTTGTCGGGCTGGAAGGAGAGGACGTAGGTGACGCCGGTGCGCGCCAGCATCTGGTCCATGGCCTCGCCCAGGTCGTTGAAGTTCTGGAAGAGGTCGCCGCCGGTGTCCTTGGCCATGGCGAGCAGGGTCTCGGTCCCCCCCTTGCGCGAGCTCCCGAGGTCGGAGCCGGCGCGCAGGCCGCCGATGTCCACCGACTGCACCACGCAGTCGGCGCGGCGGAACTCCTCGAGCATCTGCTCGAAGTCGTTGGTCGCCCGGGTGTCGCCGAAGCGCTCCTCGGAGTTGGAATACACGCCCTCTTCTCCCCCTCCCGGCTGCATCGCCTGGGCGGTGATGTCCTCCGACGACTCTGTCGCGCTCCCGGTGCCGGTGAGGATCGAGCTGTCAAACCCCTCGGAGAGATAGACGACGTACTTGCGGCCGGTGACGTTGCCCATCAGCTTGGCGAGGTCGGCGAAGGAGCGGGTGAAGGCGGCCACCTGGTTGCGCCGGGCATCGAGGTCGGCCCGCGTCGCCTGGGCGGCGAGGTTCTGGAGGTACTCGTTGACCGCCTCGTTGTTCGCTTCGCGCTTGTCGGAGCCCCCGGTGCCGCCATACTGCCCCGTGGTCGCCTTGAGCTCGGCGGCGACCAGCTTCAGCGGATCGGCCGACCGGCCCACCAGCTCCGGCAGGCCCAGGGTCTCGAGGGCGACCTCCACCTGCCGGCGGTCGGGCGTGAAGCCGAGGGCGAGCTGCGGTCCTTTGGTGCTGTAGGTGGCGACCGCCACCAGGTCGGTCGGATGGAGCTGGCCGAGGATGCCGCGGGCGGCCCCGCGCGCCTTGACCACGGCCTTGGGCTCGGAGTTGGAGAGGTCGAAGAGCAGCAGGAAGTGCCGGCGTGCCGCCGCAGGCACGACGTCGATCGCCCGGCCCTGGCCGGCCTGGCCGGTCGGGGCGGCGAGGTCGAGGACCTCGAAGCCGGTGACCTCCTGCTTCTTGCGCCCTGCATAGACCTCGAAGTCGGCGGCGGTCAGGCCGCGCACCGGCTGGCCGTCGCGCACCACCTGGACCGGCACCTCGACCACCACGACGTCGGCGGTCTCGCCGAACGTCTGTGTCTGGGCCCGGGCCGGCGCGCCACCGCCCAGGAGGGCGCCGCAGAGCGCCGCCGCCGTCGCCGTCCCCATTCCCAACCGCAAGAGCCGTTGCCGCAGCGAGTCGTGTCTCATGATCCCTCTCTGTCGATGACCTGGAAGGAAATGGCGTTGATCTCCTTGCGCCCCGTGGACGGGTCGGTGATGCCGACCCGGAGGACGTAGTCCCCCGCCGCGAGGCCGGTGGGCCGGAAAGTCGCGAGCAGCTTGTCGACTCCCGGGATGCCGGTGGCGGTGCGCTCGACGACCGCCAGGCGCCCGCCTGCGAGCAGCCGGCCGTCCACCGCCGTGACCTGGCCGTCCACCTGGAGGTCGCCGCTCCCCAGGTTGTAGGCGACCAGGCAGAGCCGGGCGTCCTGGCCGGCGGAGAGGCTCGGCCGGGCGGCGGGCACGTACGGCTCGCCGTTGACCGTGAAGGGGTAGACGACCGTGGCCTGCTGCCGGTCCGGACGCTCGCGCACCAGCAGCCAGCGCCCCGGCGTCTCGAAGAAGAGCGGCGGCAGCAGCTCCGGCTCCGCCTGTTTCCAGACCGGCACCTCGACCTGCAGCGACTCGACGCCGGTGCGGCCGGTCTCGGCGTTGCGCACCAGGACGCGGACCCGGTACCGGCCCGCTCCGAGGTCGAGGTGCCCGTAGTACTTGATGCCGCCGGTCGCCAGCGCCTCGCGCCCCTTGCCGAGCTCCAGGGAGACGGTCTGGGTGAAGAAGTCGCGCATCGCCCCCTTCTCGTCGCTGACGTAGGCGTAGATCTCGAGCCCCAGCTTGTCCCCCTGGTGGCCGGCCAGCAGCGGGCCGCCGGGGATCTCCAGGATCACCGGCACGTAGGCCTGGTGGTCGTTGGCGCGGAACGCCGCGGCCAGGACGTGGATGGGGAGGTCGCGGCGCGGCGCGGCGCTGGCGATGCCGTCGGAGGCGAGCAGGCTCTTCTCGAACGGGTCGAGGTCCTTGAACGGGCGCGGCGCATAGTAGCCGCTGCGGTGCGACAGGCGGGCCCCGGCGGGGAGCCTGGCCTTGACGCGCAGCCGGTGGTAGGCGCCGTCGAGCTTCAGGTCCGAGCGCTCGAAGGTCAGCCGGTAGGTGACGCTGGTGCGGGCCAGCAGGCGGTCGAGCTGGCGGCCGAGGTCATTGGCGTCCTCGAAGAGCTGGCCGCCGGTCTCGTTGGCCATGTAGAACAGCGCCTCCTCGCCGGAGCTGCGGGCGCCGTCGCCCGCCTCGCTGCCGGTCGCCCGCAGGCCGGCGATGTCGACCGCCTGGATGACGCAGTCGGCGCGGCGGAACTCCTCCAGCATCTTGTTGACGTCGGCCTGCAGCCCGGTGTCGCCGAAGCGCTTGTCGGTGTCGACGAAATAGATGCGCCCGCCGATCGTGTCGGCGCTCTCCTGCTGCGCCTCCGCGGAGTCGAGCTCGCCGCGCCCGAGCAGCAGCCGGCTGTCGAAGCCCTCGGAGAAGTAGATGACGTGCTTGCGTCCCTGCACGCTGTTGAGCTTCTTCGCCATGTCGCCCAGCGCCCGGGTCATCGACGCGACGCGGCTCACCTCGAAGGCGCGCTGGCTCTTCTCCGCGCCGACGGCGATCGAGCGCAGGTGGTCGAGGAGGGCGCCGTCGGCGCCCCCCCGCAGGTCGGGGAGCTGGCCCTGGGAGGCGCCGCTGGCGGTGGCCTGCGCCAGGGCGGGGTCTTCGACCAGGAAGCGCAGCGGGTCGGCGTCGAGGCCGGCGGTGACGTGCGCCCCGAGCGTGTCGATGGCGCGCGCCAGCTGCGCGCGGTCGGGGGTGAAGGTGACGACCAGCCGCGGGCCGTACTCCAGCGAGATGGTGGCGACCGCCGCGAGGTCGGTCGGGTGCAGGTTGTCGAGCACGAAGTCGCGCGCCGCCAGGCGCGCCTTGACCACCGAGGCCGGCTTGGAGAACGACAGGTCGAAGAGCAGCAGGAAGTGGCGCCGGGAGGAGGAGTCGAGCTGCTCCATCCGCTGCCGGAAGGCCTCCTCCTCCGGGCGCTCCGGGCGCTCCGGGTGCCCGCCGGTGCCGAAGGCCTCGAGGTCGATCATCTCGAAGCCGGTGACCGGCTGTTTCGTACCCTCGTCAAAGACCTCGAAGTCGGCGGCGGTCAGGCCGCGCACCGGCTGGCCGTCGCGGCCGATCACGTTGACCGGGACCTCGACGTCGACGACGTGGGCCGTCTCGTCGAAGGAGGGATCGCGGGG
>JBKKAU010000924.1:0-4586 GCA_046714475.1 Thermoanaerobaculia bacterium | reverse complement strand
ACAAGGGCCGCCCCTACTCGGACTGTGACGAGGCACTGGCTGTTGTCCGCAGCCGCACCGGCCCCCGCGGGTCCGACTCCTCCGCGAACACCGCCAGGGCCTTGTCCATCCGCCGCAGGGCCTGCTCCATCCGGAGCTGCGCGCGGGTGGGCATGCCCTGGAGACAGAAGATGGCCCCTTCCTCGAGCTCGGCGAGGGCGCGGCGGAGCTGGACGTCGAGTTGCGGGTCGGGCGCGGGCAGGACCGCGCGGGAGCGGAACCTCTCCGCCTCCAGGAGCACCTGGTAGCCGAGGTTGCGTGAATCGGGTCCCCAGGTGATCCGCAGGCTGCGGAGCGCCTCGTCCGCCGCCCGGCGGACCGGGCGGACCGCCGGGTCGAAGCGGCGGCGCCAGGTCTCGACCTCGCGGCGGGTCTTCTCCCAGCGGACCTTCTTTTCGGCGTCCCGCCGTACCCGCTCCTCCGGCCCGAGGCTCGGCCGCAGCCAGATCTCTGGATCGGACTGTCCGCCCGCCGCCTCCTGTCCGAGCCCCAGCAGCAATACGATCCCCAAACCGACGATCCTCATCGCCCTCATCGGGTCTCCTCCCCTGACGCGGCCCGGCCGGGATGGTCCAGGCCCGTTCGGGGCAAGAAAGACGGATTCCGGAGGAAAAACCTTGCACTTTTTTTGGGGAAACTTGCCCGATCGGGAAGATTGCGCCAGGATGCCGGCCGGAATCCCGCCGGAATCCCGGAAGAATGACCGACCTCTCCCGTCTGCTGCGCGCCCTCTATCAGGGTCCCCTGGGGTCCCCCTCCGGCGTGGTGAATCCTTATCAGGATGAGCAGCCGGAGCTCGACCGGCGGGGGGCGGCGCGGCAGCGGCGGCGGAACCTGGAGGCCTACCTGGAGAGGGTGGGGAGCCCGAGGCTGGTGCTGCTGGGCGAGGCGATAGGGTTCCGGGGCGGACGGTTCTCGGGGATCGCTTTTACCAGCGAGCGCCAGCTGGCCGGCCCCGCCGCCTGCCGGCTCCCCTGGGCGGAAAGCCCGCCGTTCCAGCCGACCAGCCGCAACCCGGCGCTCTGGCTGGAGCCGTCGGGCTCGATCGTCTGGGACGCGTTGAGAGGGGAGGCGCGCGGCGTGCTGCTGTGGAACGCCTTCCCCTGGCACCCCCACGGCAAGGCGGGGCCGCTGAGCAACCGGACGCCGGAGCGCAGCCTGCTCATGGCCAACCTGGGGGTCCTGGAACGCCTGCTCGCAGAGGTCGGCGGGGCCCAGGTCCTGGCCGTGGGCCGGACGGCCCAGGCGGCCCTCGCGGCGCTCGGCGTCGAGGCGCCGGCGCTGCGCCATCCCGCGCACGGCGGCGCGACCCTGTTCCGCCAGCAGCTCCGCGGGCGTCTGACGTGCTAAACTCATTGAAGTTGATCAATGCGGTTCTCCACAGGAGGTTTGCCATGGCCCGGTCCCTGGTTCGTGTCTGGCCGTTTCTCGCTTTCGCGCTGCTCGCCGCGCCCGCGGGGGCGGATATATTTCAAGTCACCCTGACGAACGGCACCGTCGTCGAGACGGTCTACCAGCCCCAGGAGGCGAGTTGGGACTCCTCGGTGGTCCTGCTGCTGACCGAGGTCGGCAACTGGATCGGGGTGCGCAAGGCGGAGATCGAGAGCGTGCAGAACGCCACCCAGAAGGGCGGCTTCGGCGTGCGGATCAACCCCAACACGGTAGCCATCGGCTGGGCTCCCAACGACGCCGAGGACCCCAATGCGGTGACGGCGACGGCCGGGGGGCAGCCGGGATCGGAGCTGGAGACGCGCTTCCAGCAGGCCATCCAGAACCTGAACCAGACCATCAGCGACATCGAGGCGCAGCGGGAGACGCCGCAGAACTACAGCATCGACCAGTTCGTCGAGCCCGGCGAGACCCAGGGCATCCCGGGGGGCCTCATCAGCCCCTATGGTTCCCCGCCCAGCCAGTAGGGTAGACTGACGGCCTGCATCCCTCCGCCGTGGAGGGATCTCTTTGACAGACCCGACGGTGCGGTGACATCGAGCCTCCCCCGGGGAGGCTCCGTCTTGAAAGGGAAGCCGGTGCAAGACCGGCGCGGCCCCCGCCACTGTGACCGGGGACGAAACCGGAAGAGCCACTGCACGGGACGATCACATCGTGGTTGCCCGTGTGGGAAGGTCCGGGAGTAGGACGATCCGGAAGCCAGGAGACCTGCCGAAAACACTGTCCGGCGCCACCCGCGGGGTGCGGGTGCGGACGCGATGGGCGCATCCCTGCCTCCTTCCCGGCCCCACCCTCTCCTGGTGGGGCCGCCGCGTTTCATGCGAAGGAGCATGCCATGCGCCACGCCCTGTTCTTCGTGGCTGCCGGGATCCTCGGGGGCGGCCCGGCTCTCGCCCAGACCGCCGTGCCGACGTTCGAGGACACGGTAGTCGTCACCGCCTCCCTGGAGACCGACGACCGCGACGACGTCCCCTCGTCCACGACCGTCATCGACGCCGAGGAGATCGAGGCCCGCCAGGCCGACACCCTCGACCAGGTGATCTCGACCGTCCCGGGCCTCTTCGTCGCCCAGGCCGGCTCGCCCGGCCAGCAGACCTCGCTCTTCACCCGCGGCACCGAGTCCGAGCAGACGCTACTGCTCTGGAACGGCATCCCTTTGAACGACCCGTACTTCGGCGGCGCCAACTGGCAGTTCGTGCCGGTCGACGGCGTGGCGCGGGTCGAGGTGGTGCGCGGGCCGTTCAGCGCCCTCTACGGCAGCACCGCCGTCGGCGGCGTCGTCCAGGTGTTCACCGGCGCCGAGCAGGGGGGCACGGTCCGCTTCGAGGCCGGGGAGGACGACTACCTGCGCGGCGGGCTCGCCGCGGGCCATGACTGGGGGAACGTCCGGCTGGACGTGACCGGCCACGTCCGCCAGGGGGACGGCCAGCTGCCCAACGAGTTCTTCGACAGCGAGGAGCTGGTGGCGCGCTCGCTCTGGACGTTGCGTCCCGGCACGAGCCTGGGGCTGATGGTCCGGGCCAACGACTCCGAGACCGGCATCCCGCTCTCCGGCGGCGCCTTCACGCCGAACAGCCGGATCTCCTGGGAGGAGCGCGAGCTGGCGGTGCCGTTCAAGGCCGAGCTCGGGGACCGCTGGGAGGTCGAGGCGCAGCTCTCGCAGACGCGGTTCGACTCCTCCTACCGCAACCCCGACGATCCGTTCGGCTTCGTCGCCTCGGATACCGAATCGGAGGGCCTGCGCGGCCGCGCCGTCGCCACCTGGCGCGCCGGCGACGACCTCTGGATCGCCTTCGGCAGCGAGGTCGAGCGGCTGGAGGTGACCAGCGGCTCCAACTTCGGCACCGACCTCGCCGCCGCCGGCCAGCGCACCTGGGCCCTGTTCGGCCAGGCGAGCTACGGCCGCGGGCCTGTCCACCTCGAGGCCGGCGTGCGCCGCGACGACAACGACGTCTACGGCGAGGAGACCAGCTTCCGGGGCGGCGCGGTGGTCGACCTCGGCGCCGGCGTCCGGGTGCGGGCGAGCTATGGCGAGTCCTTCCGCGCCCCCTCCCTCGGCGAGCTGTTCTTCCCGGTGAGCGGCAACACCGGCCTCCAGCCCGAGACCGGCGAGAGCTACGAGGTCGGCATCGAGCGCGAGGCCGGCGGCGTGCGCCTCGCCCTCACCGGCTTCGAGAACCGGCTGCGCAACCTGATCGAGCTCGATTTCGCCGTGTTCCGCAACGTCAACGTGGGACGGGCGCGCACCCGCGGGCTGGAGGCCGAGGCCGGCTTCGAGCGCGGCCTCTTCGACGTGCGGTTGAACGGCACGTACCTCGACACGGCCGAGGACGAGGACACCAACCTGCCGCTGCTCCGGCGGCCCGAGCGGAGCGCCAACCTGGTGCTCACCGCCCGGCCGGGGGACTGGACGCTCAACCTGACCGGGCGCTATGTCGGCGAGCGCGACGACGTCGACCCGATCACCTTCCAGCGCGCCGTCAACCCGGGCTTTACGCGGCTCGACCTGGGCGCCCGCTACCGGGCGCTGCCCTGGCTGGCGCCGTACGCCCGGCTGGAGAACGTCGCCGACGAGGAGTACACCGAGGTGCTCGGCTTCCCCAGCCCGGGCCGCACCTGGATCGGCGGAGTGGCGGTCGACTTTTGAGGCGGCGCTTCCTTCTCGTTGCCCTTCCGGTGGCCCTCCTCCCGGCGCTGTTCTGCGGCTGCCGGGAGGAGGCTCCCTCCCAGCGGACGCCGCAACGGATCGTGGCCCTGGCGCCCAGCCTCACCGAGACGCTGTTCGCCCTCGGCCTCGGCGACCGCGTCGTGGGGGTCGGCGACTACAACCGCTGGCCCCCCGAGGCGGCGGCCAAGCCGAAGCTGGGCGGGCTCTTCGATCCCAACCTGGAACGGATGGTGGCGCTCCAACCCGATCTCGCGGTGCTCCTCCCCGGCGAGCGCGGGCTGGGAGAGAAGCTCGAAGGCCTCGGGATCGCCACCCTGTATCTCCCGAGCGAGACCCTGGAGGACGCGGAACGGGCGTTCACCGAGATCTCGCGGCGCTGCGGCGTGCCCGAGGACGGCGAACGGCTGCTCGCCGAGTGGCGCGCCGGCAT
>JBKKAU010000923.1:0-9623 GCA_046714475.1 Thermoanaerobaculia bacterium | reverse complement strand
CCGCAGGAGCGCGCCTTCCGCCGCGGCGTCGACGTGCTGGTCGCCACCCCGGGCCGGCTGCTCGACCACCTGCAGTACCCCTACGCCCGGCTCGACGACGTCGAGATCCTGATCCTCGACGAAGCGGACCGCATGCTCGACATGGGCTTCCTGCCCGACATCCGCCGGGTGCTCAGGGCCCTGCCGCCGCGCCGGCAGAACCTGCTCTTCTCGGCCACCCTGCCGGCGCCGATCGTGACGCTCTCGAAGGAGATCCTCGCCGCCCCCGCGACGCTCAACGTGGAGCGCAAGGCGGCGCCGGCGACCGGCATCACGCAGGCGCTCTACATGGTGCCGGAGGAGCTGAAGTCCTCCCTGCTCCTGGAGATGCTGCGGCGCAACGAGGTCCAGAACGTCCTGGTCTTCACCCGCACCAAGCACCGCGCCAACCGTCTGGCCGACTACCTGGAGCGCCAGGGCGTCTCCTGCGACCGAATCCACGGCAACCGCAGCCAGCCGCAGCGCACCGACGCCCTCGCCCGCTTCAAGAGCGGCCGTCTGCGGGTGCTGGTCGCCACCGACATCGCGGCGCGCGGCATCGACGTCGAGGCGCTGTCGCACGTCGTCAACTTCGACGTGCCCAACATCCCCGAGGACTACATCCACCGCGTCGGCCGTACGGCGCGCGCCGAGGCGATCGGCGACGCCTTCACCTTCGTGGCGCCGCAGGAGCAGGCCGAGCTCGCGGCCATCGAGCGGGCGATCGGCAAGAAGCTGCCGCGCCGCACGCTGGAGGGCTTCGACTACACGGCCAGGCCCGCCGAGCGTTTCGAGATCCCGATCGGCGAGCGCATCGCCGCCATCCGCGCCCGCAAGGCCGAGGAGCGGGCGCGCGCCAAGGAGAAGGCCGCGCGCAAGGCGCAGAACGCCGGCGCGGAGCAGGGCCGGACCCCGAGCCGTGGTCCTCAGGAGCGGGCCCGCCCGAAGAACGACCGCCAGCCGCGGCAGCAGGCGGCTCCGGCTCCTCAGGGGGCCCAGAGCGGTCAGAACGGTCCGAGCGGGCAGAACCCCCGCCGCCCGCAGCGCCCCAGCGGCGTGCCGGGCCGCTCCTCGATCTACTCGGTCTACCGGGCCGCCGCCAACGGCGAGAGCGGGAAGACGGGCGGAGACGGCCGCAGAAGGTAGAAAAGGGCGCGATTCATCGCGCCCTGCTTCTAGTACAATCCCTCCCACAACTTCGGAGACGGGGAGACGCTGAGGCAGGCCGGGGCACCGGCCTGCCGCGGGCTCCCCGTCCGTCCATTCTGGGAGGAGATCGATCGTGCTGGAAAATCCCGCGGAAGAGAAGGGTAGGTCGTTCGAGGTCTGGTGCGGGGTGGTCATCGCCCTGTTCGCGGCGGTGCTGGCGATCACCGACCTGGGCGCCGGCAAGTACGGCGACGACGAGCTGATCGCCCAGAACGAGAAGAACGGCGCCTACCTCTGGTACCAGTCCAAGGGGATCAAGGAGACGCTGGTCGAGGGGCAGCGCGACACGCTCCAGGCCCTGGTCGCTTCGGGGTCGATCCAATCCGAGCAGCTCCCCGCCGTCCAGACCCTGATCCAGGACCTGAACGGCCGCGCCGACCGCTACGGCAAGGAGAAGTCGGAGATCCTCCTGGGCTCCACGACCGTCGGACAGGCCAACTGGGCCCAGGACGTCGACGGCGAGATGGGCAAGGTCACCGGCGCCCAGCAGTGGGAGAGCCGCGTTTCATCCCTGAGCACGGCCGGCGACACCTTCGACTACGCCACCTTCTTCCTGCAGCTCTGCCTGGTCCTCGGCGCCATCAGCCTGGTCGTCCAGGACTCCCGGATGCGTACGGCGTTCTTCCTGGCCATGATCGCGCTGGGGATCGTGGGGACCGGCTTCTCCGTCCTGGCCTTTCAACAGGCCGCGCAGGTCGTCTGATCTCCGTCGCTCCCCTCCTCCCGGTCCTCCACCGCGACGCCGTCCTGGCGGTGGTGAACAAGCCCTCGGGGCTGGCCGTCCACCGCGGCGCGTGCGAGGACCGGGTGGTCGCCATGACCCTGGCGCGCGACCAGATGGGCCGGCACGTCCATCCGGTCCACCGGCTCGACCGCGCCACCAGCGGCGCGCTGCTGCTGGCCTTCACCCCGGAGGCCACCCGCCGGCTGCAGGAGCAATTCGAGGCCGGCGAGGTGGTCAAACGCTACATCGCGCTGGTGCGCGGCATCCCGCCGGAGCACCAGGTGATCGACCACCCTGTGCCGCGCGCCGAAGGCGGCCCGCGGGTGCCGGCGGTCACCGAGATCCGCCGTCTCGCCACCTTCGAGCGCTACGCCCTGGCCGAGGCGGTCCCCCGGACCGGCCGGCTGCACCAGATCCGCCGCCATCTCAAGCACCTGAGCCATCCCCTGATCGGCGACGTCCGCTACGGCAAGGGGGAGCACAACCGCCTGTTCCGGGAGCGCTTCGGCCTCCACCGGCTCGCCCTCCACGCCCTGGAGCTGGGGTTCGAGCACCCGGCCCCCCAGGGGATGGCGGAGGGTTGGCTGCGGGTCGTGGCGCCGATCCCTGAAGACCTCGCCGGGCCGCTGCGCGCCATGGGGCTGCCGGCCGCGGCCGGCGATCTGTCCCGCCCGCCGGCTCCCGCGGCACCTTGATCCGTGTAGACAGATGGACGTATCCATGGTTCTGCTCTCTCCACCGGCCCAGCGGGCCGGCACGCTCCAGGCCTTCCGCGCGGTCCCCCGCACCGGGGTGGTCTACGTCAACAAGGAGGCCGCGGCGCGCGGCTACCGCACCGGGCATCCCGGCTGGTGCAACCTCGGCCAGGGACAGCCGGAGACCGGCCCCTTGCCGGGCGCGCCGCCGCGCATCACCGACGTGGTCATCGATCCCGGGGACCACGAGTACGCGCCCGTGCCCGGGCTGCGCGAGCTGCGCGAGTCCGTCGCCTCCCTCTACAACCAGCTCTACCGCCGCGGCATGAAGTCGCAGTACACGGCGGAGAACGTGGCCATCTCGGGCGGCGGCCGGGCGGCGCTGACGCGCGCCGTGGCCTCCCTCGACCAGGTCAACCTCGGCCACTTCCTGCCGGACTACACCGCCTACGAAGAGCTGCTCGACATCTTCCGGCTGGTGACGCCGATCCCGTGCCTGCTGCGCCGCGTGCAGGGCTACTAATTCAGCGCCGAGGACCTGCGGCGCGAGGTCCAGGGCCGGGGGCTGTCGGCGCTGCTGCTGTCGAACCCCTGCAACCCCATGGGCAAGCTGGTCTCGGGCGGCGAGCTCGCCGAGTGGGTCGAGATCGGCCGGGAGCTCGACTGCGCCCTGATCATCGACGAGTTCTACTCCCACTACATCTGGAGCCCGGCGCCGGACGAGCCGGGGCCGATGGTCAGCGCCGCGCGCTACGTCGAGGACGTGGACCGCGATCCGGTGGTGATCGTCGACGGGCTGACCAAGAACTGGCGCTACCCGGGCTGGCGCGTCACCTGGACGGTCGGGCCGCGCCAGGTCATCGAGTCGGTCGAGAGCGCCGGCTCATTCCTCGACGGCGGCGGCTCGAAGCCCCTCCAGCGCGCCGCCATCCCCCTGATGTCGCCCGACCTGGTGCTGGACGAGACGCAGGCGATCCGCCGCTCCTTCCTCGCCAAGCGGGATCTGATGCTGCGCCGCGCCCGCGGCATGGGGATGCACCTCGACCGCGAGCCGGAAGGCACCTTCTACGCCTTCGTCTCGCTGCGTGACCTGCCGGAGCCGCTGTCGGACGGCATGGACTTCTTCCGCGCCGCGCTCGAGCACCAGGTGATCTGCGTTCCGGGCGTCTTCTTCGACGTCAACCCCGGACACCGGCGCTCGCAGCGCCTGTCGCGCTTCCACCAGCACGTCCGCCTCTCCTTCGGCCCGAGTTACAAGGAGGTCGAGTGCGGCCTCGACCGGCTGGAGGAGATGATCCGCGCGGCCCGCTGATCCCTGAAAGGGAATCTTCTCCTCCGACACTCCTGGGTACCGCGCCCCTGAGGGGTGCTGGTCAACCTTTATGGAGGGAGACGAAAATGAGCACCTCTGTGGTGACGCGTGACACTTCCGCCTGGATCCTCCAGGTCTGGCTCTCGTTCGTGCTCGCCCTGGTCGTGGCGTGCGTCGGCATCTACTTTCTGCCGGCGCCGTTGTGGATCAAGGGCTACGCGACGATGGGCCTGTTCTTCACCGTCGGCTCCACCTTCACCCTGGCGAAGACCATCCGCGACAACCGCTTCCGCCAGGTGGACACCTCGGCCTGGATCTTTCAGGTCTGGGCATCGTTCGGAGCATCTCTGCTTCTGACGACGTTCGGCGTCTACAACATGCCGGTCGACCTGTGGGTCAAAGGCTATGTGGGGATCGGGCTCGCCTTCGTCATCGCCGCGAGCTTCACGTTGTCGAAGACGATTCGTGATAACCACGAGGCTACTGTAGCGAGCGAGGCGGCGGCTCAGACCGGAGTCCCGGACCTCCCGGTGGCGTTGCGCTCCGAATAGTTGATGTCGATCAGAGGCGGTGAAGCCCGTCTGCTTTGTCGCCGCACCGCGATCTCTACCGTACTCTGCTTTTGGCGGCCGTGCCTCCGGGGCGCTTTTTCGCCGCCACTTTGGCGCCACCCTTGGCGAGTCCTTGCTTCGTAGCCTTGGCTGCGCCTGCTTTTGCGACGCCTTTCGACCCTTTCAGTATGCTCTTGGTGCCGGCAGTCACCGCGCGCTTCGTCGCTCCGGCGCCAAGTGCACTTTTCTTGGCTGCGGTTGCCTTGGCAGCGGTAGCTTTGGCTCTCTTGATGCCGCCGCTCTTCTTGGCCGCGGCTTTCGCGGTCGCTGGATGTCTTCTCTCTGCCTTTTCCAGGTGTCGATAGATGGGTGACACTTTTTTCTTCCTGGAGACCTTGGTGACCGCCTTCTGGTCCTCGCTCTCCCGCTCTGTCTCGGGAAATGCGATCTTGGCGCAGTCTTCGAGCGACAGATCCGGCAACGGCAGCTTTAGGTCTGGACAAGTGGGTGGCGGGCTTGAAACAGTTACTCGTTCGGGGTCATCTACCTCTGGTTTGTACTCGCCTAGATGGGCCACAGGAATTTCTTGTGGTTCGTAGAACGATATCCGTGCTAGCGGCATCTTGGGTAAGCTCGTTGCCGGAAGACTGAATGTCCGGACTTTCTTGAATGCATTCAGCAGTCCTCGCTGAAGCCATTGCCGCTTGTACGTCAGCTCGATTGATTCTACTTTGTACAGGTATACGTCCCAGTGCACGCTCCATAAAGGGAGATAGAAAAAATACTTGATCTCTTTGCCCGGGTCGCCGCCCTCTGGGTACTCCAGGGACATCGAAGACATGAACTCGTGCGTGCTCTGCACCTGGTAGGATTTTGTGCTGGAAAGTTGCGAAGATAGAGCGTAAGTTATTTCTGTGCTGATTTTTGTCTGTGCTTCTATTGTGAATACGTCTTTGCCGCCCAGCGTGTTCTTGAGCGATGATTCGGCCGCGATCTTGCTCGAGAAGGAATCCTGGATGGTTTCCGTTATGGTGGTGGCGTTGGTGACGGTGACGACTCGTTTGTCTCCAAATACGGGCTTCATGCCCTTGCGGACGTTGATGGTAAACAGGTGAGGACTTGTCCGCTGGCCGGCCTCTCTCTCTTCCAGGATTGCAAGATAGTATCTGTATGCCTTGAACTTCCCCTTGCCGGTGCGCTCCCAATTGGCTGGATCACAGAGAGTCACATAATTGGGAGCCAGCTCCCACCGCTCTTTGGCCATCTGGTGCACTCCTCTCTCGCTTTAATGCCGGAGTTGAACGCCCCGGCTATCCGTCAGAACGGTCGAACGCTTTTCTGTCTGGATTATAACCGCAGAGTTCCGCGTCGTTGAATGGGCAAGACGGATAGTGAGTCATGACGGAGGATGTGTGATTGTTTGCATCTGGCCATGGATGCCGTCCGTAGGAGATAGATCAAGTCTGGCGGAGCCAGTTCAAGGCTCGTGGAGCGTGTACGAGACTCGCTTGGCGTCTGCGCGACGATTCCAGCGTCTACGAGGTTCGCCGGGCGTATTCCTGGGATGATCGGGCTTCTTCACGGCTCGCCGGGCGTATTCCTGGTTCGCCAGCTTCTGCCGGCCTTGTTTGGCGATGAACCCGGCCGGCCGGACCCGCTCGAAGCGCTGCGCTCCGGATAGGTCTGGCGATATCATCGCGGCCTGCGGGGCGGCGCCTTCCGCCGCCCGGGGGAGGGACGGATGGCCAAGGCCCGGCGCTACTGGCTGATGAAGTGCGAGCCGGAGGCGTACACGATCGAGGACCTGGAGCGCGACGGCGTCACGACCTGGGAGGGGGTGCGCAACTTCCAGGCGCGGAACTCCATGCGCGACGACATGAAGGTGGGCGACGGCGTCCTCTTCTACGCCTCCAACGCCGAGCCTTCGGGGGTCACCGGCGTCGCCGAGATCGCCCGCGCGGCCTACCCCGATCCCTTCGCCTTCGAGCCGGGGCACACGTACCACGACCCCAAGAGCGATCCGGACAATCCCACCTGGTACATGGTCGACATCCGCTTCGCCGAGAAGTTCCCGGAGATCGTGCCGCTGTCGACCCTCAAGGAGACCCGCGGGCTCGACAAGATGGTGGTCACCCAGAAGGGCTCGCGCCTGTCGGTGCAGCCGGTGACCCAAGAGGAATTCGGGATCGTCCTGAAGCTGGGCAGGAAGAAGGGGAAGAAGTGAACGGAGATTGGGACGACGAAGGACAGGAGGGCTGGGACCGCCCGCGCGGCGACCTCGTCGAGGTGCAGTGCCCGTACTGCGGCGAGCGGGTGGAGATCGCAATCGAGGCGGACGTCTGGGGCAACCTGGTCCAGGACTGCGAGGTCTGCTGCAACCCCTGGCAGCTCACGGTCACCCGCGACCGGTACGGCGACGTGGAGGTCAGGATCGACCGGGCGCAGTAGGCGTCGTTCGGTATCGTCGTTTGGCAATCTCGTCTCCAGAAGACGTAAACTCTGCGCATGAGCGCGCGGCGGCGTCAGGACGACCAGCTCCAGCTCTTCGATATGGCGCCTCTCGAAGAGACGGAGCCGGCGGCGGGGGTCGGTGCGGCGCCGGTCGCCGAAGAGGTCGTGGCGCTCGGCCGGGAGCTGCCGCGGTCGGTCCGTCTCGGAGGATCGACCTGGTCGTTCCCGGGCTGGGCCGGCCTCGTCTACGACGCCCCGTACCCGCAAGGCCGGCTGGCGCGCGAGGGGCTGGCGGCCTACGCCCGGCACCCGCTGCTGCGCGCCATCGGCCTCGACCGCACCCACTATGCGCCGGTCGCGGCCGGCGAGCTCGCCGAATACGCGGCGCAGGTGCCCGAGGATTTCCGGTTCCTGGTCAAGGCCCACGAGGCCTGCACCCTGGCGTACTACCCCGACCGGCCTCGCTACGGAGCGCAGCGCGGGCTCGTCAACCCGCTCTTCCTGGACGCCGCGTACGCCATCGACCAGGTGGTCGCCCCCTACGTCGAGGGCCTCGGGGAGAAGGGCGGGGCGCTCCTCTTCCAGTTCGCGCCGCAGGACCTGGGGACCCCGGAGCAGTTCGCCGAGCGGCTCCACGCCTTTCTCACCGCCCTGCCTCCGGGGCCGGTCTATACCGTCGAGCTGCGCAACCGCGAGCTGCTGGGGCCGGCCTACGCCGAGGCGCTCGCCGCCGCCGACGCTTGCCACTGCCACAACGTGCACAACCGGATGCCGGACATCCGTCTCCAAGCGCGGCTGGCCGGCACCTCGCGGGCGCCGATGACAGTAATTCGCTGGCTGGTGGCGCCGGGGATGACCTACGAGGCGGCGGGCCGGCTCTACGCGCCGTTCAACCGGATGATGGCCCCGGACCCCGAAGGCCGCCGCGCCATCGCCGAGCTGACCCGCGACGCCCTGGCCGCCGGCCAGCCGGTGCTGGTCACCGTCAACAACAACGCCGAAGGCTCGGCGCCGCTGTCGATCGTGGAGCTGGCGCGGGAGATCGTGCTCCGGTCCCCCTGAAATCGGTCACAATAGGCGGGCGTGAGAGGAGGGAGGAGCCCCCCCATGTCGATACCGGAACCGCAGCCGTCGTGTCCGTACTCCCCGCGAGAGGAGCTTCTCCACAGCGCGTCGCATGGAATCGGCCTCCTCCTGAGCATCGCGGGTCTGGTTCTCCTCATCGACCTTGCCATGGTGCGCGGCGGCGGAGCGCGGCTGGTCACCGCCTGCGGCGTCTTCGGCGCGACGCTGATCCTCCTCTATCTCACCTCGACCCTGTACCACGGAGTCCGCAACGCCCGCGCCAAACGCATCCTGCGGGTGCTCGACCACTCCGCCATCTACCTGCTGATCGCCGGGACCTACACGCCGTTCACCCTCATCAGCCTGGGAGGCGTCTGGGGCTGGACCCTGTTCGGGATCGTCTGGAGCCTGGCCATCCTGGGCATCCTGCTCAAGGTCTTCGCGATGGGGCGGCTACGCTGGCTGTCGATCGTGCTCTACCTGGGGATGGGCTGGCTGGCGATCGTCGCCCTCGGGCCGATGATCGAAGGGGTGGGGCCGGAAGGGATGTGGCTCGTCTTCCTGGGCGGCATGGCCTATACGTCCGGCGTGGCCTTCTACGTCTGGCGGCGGCCGTACTGCCACGCCATCTGGCACGCCTTCGTGCTCGCCGGGAGCATCCTGCACTTCTTCGCGGTGCTGCTGTATGTGATCCCGCCGGCCGGTTGAGCTTTCTCTCTATGCGGGTTAAAATAGCGCTAGGACACGACTCTTACGGGAGGTTCCCATGAGTCCGCCAGCCGTCAAGGCACTCGAGCCCCTTCCCTTTGAGCTCGTCTACGAAGACGAGGATTTGTTGGAATCGCCCTGGCACTACGCCCAGATGGACCTCCTCCTCGACGGGATCCGCCAAGCCATGGCGGAGCGCGGGAGGACCGACTTCTACTCCGGCGGCAACATGTTCGTCTACTACTCCATGGAGCAGGCCCAGGACGTCGTCGCCGGCCGTCCCTATTTCCGCGGTCCGGACGTCTTCTACATCGGCGGCGTCGAAGGGCATGCGCGTTCGCGCAAGGCCTGGGTCTCCTGGGAGGAGGGCGGGCGCCTGCCCGACCTCATCGTCGAGCTCCTGTCTCCCTCGACCGCGAAGATCGACCGCACGGTCAAGCGGGACCTCTACGCCCGTGTCTTCCGGACGCGGGAGTACTACCTCTTCGATCCCGATGTCTTGAGGCTTGAAGGGCTCCGCCTGGACGGTGACGCGTACAAGCCGATCCTGCCCAACGCTCAAGGGCGATTGCGGAGCGAGGTGCTCGGGCTGGAGCTCGGTCTGTGGACGGGTGTTTACAAGAACGAAAACGAAACCACCTGGGTCCGCCTCTTCCAGCCTGATAGCCGCATGATCCCTGTTACGGAAGAGCGGGCCGAGGCCGAGCGTCAGCGGGCGGAAGCCGAGCGCCAGCGGGCCGAAGCCGAGCGCCAGAGAGCCGAGGCGGCGGAAGCGCGTGCCGCCGCCGCCGAAGCCGAGCTGGCGCGTTTGCGGGCTCTCTTCTCTTGAGCTTCTAACAAAACCGGCCCAACGGGCCGGGAGAGATCAGCCCAGGGATGAGGCCGAAGGC